>NZ_DCEA01000005.1:0-55407 GCF_002316705.1 Syntrophomonas sp. UBA1041 | reverse complement strand
ATGGTTATTCTATCATGAATCTCTATGCACAGAACCAACTCATGTTAAAATCGCAATAAACTGGACTGTAGAAATTATGGCAGGTTAAGCGATTGGGACTTGACAGGCAGAGCCCTTTTCCCCCAAGGTTTTAAATAAGAAGTGAGCAACAAGAAAAGCAGGATAGAAAGCGAGATTATAGTTCCGATCATCAGCATCTGATGGCTGTGCAAATAAGTTGTATTCTCCACGAGATGGATTTGCCCTGCCGAACTCAAGGCAATGGTCTCTTCAAGCCAATGGCGCATAAAGGTGCTCCCAAATAATATGGCAGCTATATTCCCCAGGGTTTTTACTATGATCCAATAATACCTGGTGAGGCCCCAGTTGGTCCTTACTGAAATCCAGATACCGGTGATCATGCAGCCTAAAGCACCGGGAATGACCAGGAACCAATCAAAATACCTGGCGAACAGATGGGCCGCGTTGATTTGAGCATTTTCTGTAATCAGATTGGCAGCCATACTGGTCAATAAGAGTGCCCCCAGAACTCCGGCAAAATATATTATCACGAAAATGATGTGGGCTATAAGCCACCACTTTTTTTGCTTCTGGCTTAATTGGGCGGAAAAGAGCCTTGAAAGCATCACCAGGCCATATACAAAAATCAGAATGCTTACTAAAGTAATGAGTAATTCCAGCATAAACTTACCTCCATAAATAAGGGGACAGAGAACCTTTATCCTGATCCCGTCCCCGCCATGGTTTTAAGCAGCCAGCCCGGGTGGGCGGCGACTGGCTCCAAGACTTCTATTTGCGGCGATCGGTTCCGGTTAAGGCCAGGGCAAGGAACAATCCGGTGCCTGCCAGGAAGAATATCATAACCGAAGCTATGGCAATGAACATCTCACCAGTGGCATAACGGGTTACTAATCCGGTGAAAAGACTGAAAAGCAAAAGCCCTACCGATATGGCGTAAAGAGCCGCCCTGACCTTGTTCATGGCATATTTATTTCTGCTTTCCCTGGTCAGTACGCTATAAGTCACCAGGGCTCCCCCGGCAACCACGAATATCCCGGCGCCCGCTACCTCAACCCCGGAGCCGCGCATGAAATACAGCATGGCTGAGGTGAATAATCCGAAAAGAATCAGCAACACCCCGATCACTATGCCTGCGGTTGAAATACGAGCGCTCATAGATGTATATACCGTTTGTCTGGCGGTATCTTGCCCCAGCCTGCGCATATCATCGACCAGGCCGCCCAGGTCACCCATTGAAATCACCGCCTCTCTGAAGGCCTGATCATCATCCAGACCGCGGGCTTTGATATCCTGAGTCTTTTCCTTAAGATTGGTTGCCAGTTCTTCCTTTAAATCAAAGAGTTGTTGACTGGCTCCAACCCCGGAAAATAAATGGTCCAGGTAATCGTTGATTTTTTTATTGAGGGGACTATCACTTTTCAACATTTTCAAGGCCTCCTTCTATCAATTTATCCAGAATATCCTTGGCAAAGCGCCAGTCTTTTCTATTCTGTTCATAGTTCTCCCGGCCTTTTTCCGTGATGCGGTAATACTTGCGCCTGCCTCCCTGGGACTCATCGCCCCAATAAGAGGCAATCAAATCGTCATGCTCCAAGCGTCTGAAAGCCGAATACAGGGTGGCTTCTTTCAGTTCATATTGCTGTCCGCTCAATGCGATGATGGTTTTATAAATCTCGTATCCGTAGCTGTCTCCTTGCCGCAGTATGTTCAGGATGATGGTATCGGTGTGACCGCGTATCAAATCTGTCGTAATTCTGCCACCCATATTATTACACCTCCTATAGTATAATATATAACATATTACTATGTCTGTCAATGTAGATGGGATAAGCGGCATGAATAAGGGGACCTTGCCGGCATGTCATTCCTTAAATGGAAGACATACTGTCAAAGTCCCCGGAGAAAGAGGTTGGCATGTGGTTTTGCTTGTAATAGCCCATCATAATGGGCGGCTTGAACCGGTCATTATGATAGATACAAAACTATGGTTTTTAATGACCGGGCATCAAGATATGACCTCAACGCCTATTAAACTTATTCGGATAAATAGTTCTGTACATTATACTGTTGGTACAACCCGTCCATCCAGGCGGAATATTCATCACTTATTTTTTCATCCAGCAAAGTATTTCTGATGCCTTCTTTACTGGCTTCATAGTTGGGTTCCTGGGCGGCCTTTTTGTCGGTGACATTTATGATATGGTAGCCGTACTCGGTCTGCACAGGAGCGCTGATGGCACCGACTCCTAATGAGAAAGCGGCTTCCTCAAATTCCTCCACCATGGTATTTCTTTCGAAGTATCCCAAATCTCCGCCGCTATCCTTGTTGCTGGTGTCAGTGGAATACTCCTGCGCAAGTTGAGCAAAATCGGCGCCGCCATCCAACTTGGCCTTAACTTCATTGGCTTTTTCCGCACTGTCAACCAGAATGTGACTGGCTTTGACCTGCTCGGGCTGCGCAAAGGAATCCTGGTTTTCTTCAAAATAAGCTTGTATATCTTCTTCGCTTACAGTGATGTTTGGGGCCATCAGCTTTTTAACCTGAAGGTTTGTCGCCGTATCCTCCTTCACTTCATCTATAGTGTGGCCGTTGGCCTGAATAGTGTCAATAAAGGCTTGCTCGCCTCCGTAGTAGTCATAATATTTATTAAGTTCCGTTTGGATCTCTGCTTCGGAAACCACAATGTTCTGTTTTGCGGATTCGAGCTTGATGATCTTTTGAGCTATCAGAGAATCCAGAATCTGATTGCCGTTGGCTTTAACCAGCGAATCATAAAACTCATCTTTAGTGATTTTTTCGCTATCGACGCTGGCCACCACCGGCTGCCTCAGTTGTGCTGCCCCATAGCCCGCTCCCACACCAATGATGGTGAAAATCACAATTAAGGCTATCAGCCGCGTTAAGTTGGATTTGCTTTCATTCATTGTTTCGAATCACACTCCTTAATGTCTCTGTATATGGTAGCACACCATTATGTCGGTTTCGTGTACATTTGCATGGTATATAATGGAAAAACCCCGGGATAGGATATGGTTTAAAGGCCGAAGCCGGTTTCGAGATAACTGCGGGATAGATCAACCAGGGCCAAAACATTCCAATTGGGGTTATACAGTCCAAACGTCCTGTTCCTAGGGTGAAACCTTCTATTTTCGCAAGGTTTTCTCCAATTCCTCGATTTCCCTGCGGGCCAGGTCATCACACCCCGCCATGGATTCCAGGTGATGCTGCAATTCGTGCAGAACCGTATCCATAATCTCTTGTTCCCAGCTTTCCAGGGGCTCGTCATGTAACAAAGCAGCGAATGAACCGTAGTAAAAAACGATGAGACACCCCAGATGCTCGTCCTCGACATACTCACCCATTATGTAAAATTCATCTTCGCGCTTTTTCTTCCGCAGAACATTGAAGCCTCCGTTGAGGCAGCGATAATAATAAGACGGGACGCGATTAACCGCTTCATCCACCATTTCCGTAAATTCATCAAATGTAGGTTTGGCCACAATACATCCTCCTTGTCTCTGATCGTGCGGCAATAGAGATTTCGCTCTATATATTTTAACGGCTTTATGATACAAAGTTAATAAACAGCAGCCTAACAGGAGGGTGATTCATGAACCAACCAGCCAAATCGTTAAACAGCCTGGGAAACATCATATTGACCGCCACTGTTTTGATCACCTATATATTATCAATCCTACCAGTAGCAGATTTGCCTATTGCCACTGCTGTGCCGTTTTATGTTTGGATGCTGTTGTTTGCTATGCAATTCGTTCTGATGATATTTTGGTTTCGTATGCGCAGGAGCGTTCTGGCTGCTGTGGGTATAATTTTGGGGTTGGTTGGCTTAGCTCTGTTAGCTGTAGCGGCCTCCCAGCATTACGCCGCCACTCCCGGTATTACCGGTGACAATAGCATTGCGGTTCTGGAAAAGGTGCGGTTAGGCGGCACAGAACAATGGATAACCATCCGGGGGAAAGACGCCGACAAACCGGTATTGTTATATCTGGGAATCGGAGGTCCGGGCGCAGGCGGTTTTCCCGCCAATTCCCTGACCCTTAAGCCCCTGGAGGATGATTTTGTGGTGGTAAATTGGGATCAGCCCGGCACCGGCAAGTCTTATGGAGCGGTTCCCATATCCACACTGACGGTGGATCGATTCGTCTCTGATGCCCGGGAACTGACGGAATTACTGTGCCAGCGCTTTAATCAAGATAAGATCTATGTAATGGGGCTGTCCTGGGGTACTATAATCGGCACCAAACTGGTGCATCAGCATCCTGAAAACTACTATGCCTATATAGGAACCGGACAAATGGTCAATACCGTTGAAAACGACCGACTGGGTTATCGGTTAAGCCTGCAGCTGGCTGCTGAAAAAGGCGAACAGGATTTGCTGCAAAAGCTCAGCGGTTATGGCGAGCCACCTTATTTCGGGGAGGGTATGGCCTATAAATATGCCGCCTACAACAACGTTCTGTTTGAGCATATGGGAAATATACGCGTGGAAATGGTAGCCTTTCTGGTCCCGCAGTTCGCGGACGAATATGGTCTGGTTGACAAAGTCAATTTCGCCAGGGGGTTAATACAGTCATTTACCGTGGTCTACCCGCAATTAGAGGATCTGGACTTCACCACTCAAGCGGCCAGAATGGAGGTTCCCATGTACTTCCTGGCGGGGCGCCAGGATGTCAATGCCATGTCTTCGCTGCTGGAGCGTTATTACAATGTGCTCGAGGCCCCCTACAAAGAGCTGATCTGGCTTGAATCCGGTCATGGCGCCGGTCCTGAAGAGATACGGGACGCCATGTTAAACCACGTGCTGGTTAATAGTCCTCCCCTGCAGAATCCCATAGGGCTGACACAGTAATAGTAAATTGCTTCTACTCCCTGACAAGTGATGCTTTTAAGCGGAGGTGCCCGGCTCCCCTACTTCGCCTTGTAATCCATACCCATGTATTTGTCTCCTGTTTTGAGTTCGCTAAGCATTTGATTGAGTCTCTTAAGCTGAGTTTCATAGCGTTTTGCTCGTGTAATCCAGCCTATATAATCATTTTGTTGATATGGCGGCCGGCGTTTGTACTTATCCATCAAACCTTCCTTCAAGAGTGCGTCCAGAACAAAATCCGGAACCGGATGAACAGGGCGCTGCAAAGCTGACATGCAATTATCCCCTTTCGGTGCGATTAGTTTGAATGACCCGGTCAAGCATTAAACAATTCTTTTATGAACATAATGCCACAAAAGCGATAAGGGCTGAAGGCCATGTGTAAATATTGCTTCATTAGAAATACTTGGGTTATAATAAGCCCAAAATGGCTTGGAAAGGATCGTTGCAATTGGAACTGATTTATACCGGCAAAACCAAGAATGTTTACCGTCTTGCAGACGGCAATTATTTGCTGAAATTCAAAGATGATGCTACCGGAGCGGACGGGGTATTTGACCCGGGCTGCAACACCATTGGTTTGACAATTGAAGGCGCCGGACGGGCCGGGCTGCGGTTGACAAAGTACTTCTTTGAGCTATTAGAAAAACAGGGCATCCCTACCCATTATATCGACGCGGATATCGAAAATGCCACTATGACCGTTAAACCCGCGCTACTATTCGGCAAAGGCCTGGAAGTCGTGTGCCGTTTGCGCGCGGTAGGCAGTTTCTTGCGCCGCTATGGCGATTATGTACAGGAAGCGCAGCCTCTGGATTATTTTGTGGAAGTGACCTTGAAGGACGATGCCCGCGAGGACCCTCCCATTACCGAGGACGCCCTGGAACTCCTGGGCATTCTTTCCAAGTCCGAGTATCAGGTATTAAAAGAACTCACCCGTAAAATTACCAGAGTGGTGAAGGATGAAATGGCCAAAAAAGGCTTGGAACTGTATGACATCAAATTTGAATTCGGCCGGGTGGGGCCTGAGCAGCAGATAACGCTGGTGGACGAGATTTCCGGCGGCAATATGAGAGCCTACCAAGACGGCCGGCACATCCAACCTCTGGATCTGGAAAAAATCATGCTCAATGACTAGAGAACGAGGCGAGTCTGTCATTACGCCGAGGTGTGAGGACAGACTCGAGTTTTTTCTGTATACTTGTTGCATGCATCCCCACGCGTCATTCCGCGTACGATCTAATCCCGTGATCCCTGGCAGCGGCTGCAAGCTAAATCGTCTTCCGGTCACAGCAGGCCGAAGAGATAGGCACAGAGGATTCCGCCTACCACGACTATAACCAGATTGAGGCGCAAGAAGGCCAGGATAGCCGATCCCATTATTCCGGCGATGGCGGTTGATATATTGCCGGTGGAATAAAGCGCCCCCGGGAAAATAAGCGCGCCCAGGACGGCATAAGGGATGAACTGCAGGCAGGCCCGCAGGTAAGGCGGCATTCGTATATCGCGCAAAAAAACCAGTGGCAGCATACGGGGTATATAGGTAACCGCAGCCATTAAGACAACGATCAGCATCAGTTCTAAAGCGCTCAGCTCTCCACCCCCTCCGGATAAAACGCCGCCCCCAGCATCGCCGCCAGGCTGGCCGAAATGACCAACTTCCAGCCGGTGGCCAGGAAGCTGAGCACCGGCACCCAGTTCATAAGCCCCTGAAGGGCTACAGCCGCTGATACCACCACTATGACCGGCAGACCGTTGCGCAAAGAAGGTACCAGGAGCCCGATAAACATCGCATAGAGAGCAATACCCATACTGGCCTGTATTGCCGCGGGCAATCCGCCGGCTAGCAATACCCCCGCCCCGGTTCCCAATACCCAGGATGAGTAAGCGATCAGGTTAAGTCCCAGTACAAAAGGCGCTGTCAGAATGGATGGGGTTTGCAGGGAGGCTACCGTAAAGGTCTCATCAGTTATCCCAAAAGCCAGAAGGCTTCTCCATTTTTTGGACAATTCCGGAGCCAGACGCTGGGAGAGTGAAGCGGTCATCAAGAAATGGCGCAGGTTGATCACCAGGGTGGTCAAAATGATTTCCCAGGCCTGTGTGCCCAAAGCCAGAAGGTTTACGGCGATGAACTGGCTGGCTCCGGCAAAGACCAGTAATGACATCAATACGGCCACATAGAGGGAAACCCCTGCCGAGCGCGCCAGAAGCCCAAAGGCGATGGCAATGGGAAGATAGCCAATAGCGATGGGCAGTCCGGCTTTTAGCCCCTGTGCAAAAGTTTGCGCTGTATTTGCTTCAGCCGGCGTGAACCGGGCCTCCTGTTCCTCAGCTGATTTATTGACATTGCTGCTCTCATTCATAGATAAAAGTCTACCATACAAATAAACTCGCAGCCCAGATTTATTTCCGGCATTCTAGTAATCTTAAAATGACACTCCGGGTAACCCAAAAACCCGGGGCGGTACTTTCGGACAGCTGTACCGCCGGGTTTCAGGCCATAAATAATAAGGCTTAAATGATTTCAGTTATCTCTAATCGGTTGTGCCTCGAGCCGGTTTGGTATTTGAGCTTTGCGCTTAAAGTATTTCAATCGCATCCCCTTTGCGTATCACGCCTCCGCTCAAGGCTTTACAGAATAATCCTTCGGCGGGTAAAAGGCTGATGCCCAGAGTTCTGGTCACTACGCTGGGATGATCTTCTTTGCCAATCTGGGTCACCTCTATGACTGCCTCTTGACCCAGTTTCAGTCTGCTGCCTACAGCAATTGCGGAGAAATCCAATCCGTCAATTAAAATATTTTCCGCAAAACCGCCGGGACCAACATTTAAATCATGCTGCCGATTGGCTTTGAGTACGCTTTGCCGGTTGAGACAGGTGATCTGCCGTCCCCAATCTCCCGCATGCCCATCATTTTCTATGCCGTAGCCGGCTATCACTCTGGCTTCGGCGACTTCCTGTTTCAGCTGTCCCCTTTCCGGGCTAATCGAAATTGCATAAATCTTCCCCTTTTCCATTTAGAACCGCCTTTCCAGCTATGAATCCTTAATCTGCACCGGAGGCTTGTCATCAGTCTTACGCAAAACTCTGACCAGCATGAACTCTTTCCAGATTTAACAGGTGCTGCTTTAATTCCAATCCGCCGCCATATCCCACCAGTTTGCCATTAGCGCCAATAACGCGGTGACAGGGCACTATGATAGAGATGGGATTGCGGTTGTTGGCCCTGCCAACAGCCCGGTAAGCCCTGGGCCTGCCTATCTGCTCGGCGATCTGTTTATAGCTGCGGGTCTGGCCGTAAGGAATCTTCAGCAATGCCTTCCACACCATCTGCTGCATCGCTGTTCCTTCCAGATGCAATGGTAAATCAAAAAATCTGCGTTTACCCTGCAAATACTCCTCCATCTGGTGAGCCGTTTGTCTGATGAGACTGGTTTCCTTTTGGACCGCATCGCCGGGTGCGATTTCGTTGGCGAAAAACAAGTCGGTAACAGCCTGGCCATTATCGGCTATGCCAATAAGTCCGACATCGGTTTTATAATAGTACAAGTTTTTAATTGTTGCCACCTCCCGCTGGTCTGGATAGACGGAGGGATTGTAGGAGCAAAATTCCTGTCTCGTCCCCGCCTCTTTTTCGGCAGAATCTAATCAGCATAGTCCTTGCGGTTTTACATCCGGTTTGTCGACAATCCTGCCCTCACTAACTAGAATACAAAATAATATGAGTTGAGCAAATATGATGCTGCTATTTAACCGTTATTTTTCACAAAAATGTTTTTACCCGGCCGATGCCAACCCGGGATTGACTATGGGCCTGAAGGTTTCTGGTGAGAGTCTCACAGGGCCCAACCCGCTTTTAACAGGTGTTTGTAATATGCTCAAGAGCCTGGGAACCAATATTAAAGGTCAGTATTTCGCTCCTCCGGCTAATGTCTTTTTCTGTTAAACTGGGCTTTCCCTGCCGCTACTTTCCTCTATTGTCCGGGGTTCTTAATCTGCCTGATATTTAGCCTCTGGGCCAAGGGATCGGTCCAGCTTAAGATAATCCCGGTGTAGTTGGCGCATTAAAGGCCTTTCTCAATGAGAAAGGCCTTTAATAACGAGAGAGGTTATTGTATGTTAATAGGATCTATGTAAACCAGGTCAGTGTCAATAAATTACGGGCAACCCCAGCCGATTTTAGGTAAAATCTCGGATATCGAATGTCCGGAGCTTAACTGCCCGCCTGCTTCAATAATTCGTAGCGTTTTTTCGCAGTTTCATATAAATCAGTAATTTCTGCTCCGGTATCTCCGCAGAATTTATTAAGATTTGAACGAAAGCCGTCAACATCGGATTGCATGGCTTTTTGCTTTTCTTCCAACTCGACAAAATGGCCTTCGAGTTGGATCTGATCGGCATAGAGACGGTTCTTCAGTTCCAAAACACAGTCCAGCAATTCGGATATATCCTGCTCCGCCTTTTCTGCGCGCTTTTTTTCAGCGTCCAGTTCACGCTGCAGGTTTTCATTTACGATCAACTGTTCATTAAGCAGGTTTAACTGATGGTAAATCGCATCAATTTCACCTTTGTAGCTTACGGGCTTAGAGTTTTCATCAACTTGTTTTTCCAGCACCTGGGCCTTCTGTTCCATCTCTAAAAAGGCCTGATATAGATCTTCGGTCTTTTTCTTACTTTGAGACAATTGTTCCTCGAGTTCTTCTATTCTGGCTTCGAGCATCTCCCGCATTTCAAGGCTGTTGGCCAATTCGATGCGTTTGGCTCTGATTTCTTTCTCGGCCTTGCTTTCAGTATCTTTGAGGGCCAGGGCTAATTCATTGTTTTGCTGCCTCAATTCCTCGCAGAGCTTGGTGCGTTCATCCAATTCCCCTCGCGACAACGCGATTTCCTGTTCCAATACCGCGATGCGAAACTTCTGAGCACGATATTTGTTTTCTAAATCGATCTTTTCTTCAGTGATTTCTTTGCTGTGCTTTTCTAAATCAGCTGCCTGTTGGGCCAGTTCGCTGTATTCCGAGCCCAGCTGCTGTCTTTCGGATTCCAGCTGGTTCAATTCCGCTGAATAGCGTTCCTCTATCTCTTTAAGTTGAATCTCATTTTCCTGACACCGGGTCTGGTAATCGCTGAGGTCGGCCGTAACAACCTCCAATTTTTCATGTAAAGCGGCCTTTTCTGCCTCATTTTCCTGTCTCAAAGTTTCAGATTCCTTCATAATTTTCCTCTTGTAGGATTCAAGTGCTTCGATTTTGTCTAACAAGGCCTTTTCTGCATCCTGATAATGATGTTGTATAGTGTTTATGCACTGTTTAACATCATCTTCACTTATACCGCCTATGATTTGACGGCGCAATTCCGACACTATGGTCATCGCTTCAACATTAGCTCTTAATTGATCAAAATCTTCTTCATTGAAGGCAGCGGCATCGACCGTCATCACTTCGACCTCCTTCAACTGCATCGCGAATTTGCTGCACACATTTTAGCATATTAGGACTTAAAGGCATATAAGTTAATAATCCCATTATTTAACCTATATTTTAGGACTAATGTACCAAAAAGCATATCAAGCAGTCTGACTTTTTGCCGAATCTGACAGCTAGGTTAACAGAGAAGCCGAAAAATAGGGATAGTTATTTTCGGAAAAATGAAAATGATTAATTTCTAAAGCCAGTCATTAAAATACTAAAAACCAAATGAAAGGTAAGGATGCTGACACTTTTAGCTTTATCTGAAATGCGCGGGGCGAAATAACATGAACAAGAAAAGCCCGCCGTTATAGACGGGCCGGGATAGATCACGCTAATTAATTACCTTATCTCCAATTATTAAATCCGGTGTTATGATAAAAACAACCATTTACCGCCTGCCTTGAAGATACAAAAAGATGGCCTGTTAAGCCGGTATGCTCCTTGTGTCAATGCTGCTTTTACGCCTCTGAAAAACCGTTTTCTAAGCGACAGCTGAAGATAAAGGATCATTATTTATTGATTTTTTCTCTGATCGTTTTCATTTCCTGAGCAAGCTCAATAATCGATTTATTCATTTCATTGATGGTGTGATCCAGATTGGGAACATTCGAACATGTGGTAAATGGTGCAGGACAATCGCAGCCGCAAATCGGAGAGCCCCCTCCGCATCCACAGATATCAACCGCGCTGATATGATCTATGATATCCCGGGAATAGCCTTCTTCCATCAATGCGTCCAAACGAGCATTCCAAATTGTTAATGAGCCTTCCACAATCTTTTGTTTGGCGATTTTGATCTCTTGCAATCTTTTTTCATCCATAATACTCAGCTCCTTAATTATTGCTTTTAGAAAATCCCTTCATTGGTTCCCAATGGCAAAATGATCCTAATAATAAAGCAATTGGACCTTTTGAACGCCTCCCTTCTTATTGAAATTTGGCCATGCTGCTGGCAGCTAATTGAATCAACTGAGAATAAGTCGTCCGGGTCATCGGGCAGACCGGTTTTTGTTCCCGAATGGAGGATCTGGGACAGTATTTTCCTTGACACAAAGGATAAACCGGACAAGAATCGCAAATGTGGTTTTTATCGTAGGAATTGGAAACCCACAGATTCCAGCGCAAGGGATCAATTTCGAGTTTGCCGTCGGGCAATAATTTGCCTACATGATTATTGGCATCCTCAAAGGATACCGAACATTTGTAAACGGTTCCATCAGAACCAACCACAATTGAAGATTCTTTGGCGGCATAGCAAACCTGACCGTGCGATTGTAAACTCTTCTTGATCAATTTATCCAAATATCCGTAAGGAAGATATTTTTCGCTAAGATCCATTTCAATGACTTTGGCAATATCCGGTTCACACACAGCTATGTTCTCATCATTGGGGCCTCCATATTTGCCGATGGGGCGGAGATACAGACCAAATCTGCGATCGTTTCCAAATGTTTTAGAAAGTGATGCAAAAAAATCTTCCATCAGCGGAATCGATTCGTCATTGAAATTTATGCGCAGCGAAACCGAGAAATCATGATCGCTTTGCTGCATCTGCAATAGATTATTGTAGATGGTTTGAAAGGTCTTGCCTCCGCCTGCCAAAATACGGGTGGTATCATGGCACGCCTCGGGACCGTCCAATGTAATTTGAAAATCTTTGATCCGGTTTTTAATCAGCTGTTCAAAAACCGTGGGAGTCAGCAGGTAGGCGTTGGTAGTCATGTGGCTATGATATGATACCCCTGATTTGGCGCAGCTGGCCAAAAAGGAAGACGACAGGTCATCAATAATATCGGCAGCCAGCAAGGGCTCACCGCCAAACCAGCGAATACTAAGACTTTTACATTCGGCAGCCTTCTTTTCAACAAATCGTTTGAGACCTTCCACAACAGCGGGTTCCATCCGCCCGCGCCGGTGCGTTTCGTAACAATACACACATCTGAAATTACAATTTTCGTGAGGAAGGATGATGATATCAAAATGGCCGGATTTATTCTCCTTATGCAGTATATCTGTGACATAATTTTTCTCATCAATGCCGGTAGGAAAGAAAAAAAGATTTTGGCAAAGCTCATGGAGGGTATTATTCTGCAGATCATGAGAAAAAATCTCCCGATTCAGCCGCGATTCAATTTTTGCAAAATCCGTAGAGGGAACCAGCGCCAGAGCACCCATAAAACTATTATGGAAAATAGCGTCGCCGGATTCAGTTCGGAATATTACCGTATAGCGTGATAACTTCCAGTTTGGCAAAACAAATTTCCCCCACTCTTTTATAAAAAGTTATTAAACGTCTAAATCTGCCTCTACCTTCCCAGGTAAGAAAAATGCATATAATCGTTTGACGATTTCCAGGCGTTGCCGCCCCACGTAAAGCCATACTTATTAAATGCTGTCACCACATCGCCGTTCTCCGGTATGGAATGAGGACTGTTCGCCGGAGCCCAGAAAGAGCCGGCTACAATCGTTCCGCTGCTGTTTATCATATAATTTTCGTTCGGATTGATGTCAACCGCCAGACCCCAATTGTGCTCCGAAGTGTTGCCTGAACGCCAGGCATACCCTTGAACGCTATATATGGGGAACTTCTCCTGCCCTTCAAATATTTCCTTGAATACTGATTGGAACAGATCCGCTATAGCCTTATTGACTGTCAAGTTAAGCTTGGCAGGATATTTTTCTCCATTTGCGCGTAGCTGCCATACATCGATTGAAATAGTGACCATGTTGGCTTGCGCTTCCGCAGCGCTTTGATACACCTGCTTGTCTGTTGAGCCAAAGACCAGCGTATATTTTGCTTCATTAGACCCCGGTTCCCGCAGAGGATCTATCGATGATTCCTGTCTTGAGTCTCTATGATATCCTCTACTGCCGCCCATATTGTTAAATAGCGATTTGTTAACAGTTCTTTCTTCGCCCCAGACATACACATTCGTCTTATCTTCATTGATATCGGATTGGAAATTTTCAATTTTGATATTTCGGTCATATTTCTTTACCCGGGTTTTACCCTTGAGAGTCGAAAATGGTTGCGCTCCATGATCGCTGACGCGATTCGGATTGACCATGGCATAGACATTGATAATCCTGTCATTATTGCTAAAAGCCGGAGGGATGCCGCCGCTGTGATTGCCTGCCAAAGGGTATTCATTCCCGGCGGGATATGCAAAGGCAGGTGCAGTCCCCGAAATAATCAGGGTAAGGGTTAATGCAGATCCCATTAAAAGCTTCTTCAAATCCTGCAAAATATTTTTCTCCTTTGCTACTATATTTTTGCGGCCAAGCATGGCAGCCGGCCGTGTCTTGTTCCATCTCATGCCTAAGCTACAATAAAAGGAATGATTTGGCGTATTCTCTTTTAAAAAATATTTTTTGATCATGTCTTTATGGAAATAAAAAACAAGCATCTGTTGAAGCATAGACGCTTGTTTACATATCATCTATGATTCGGCAGTCTGGCAATCTTGGCCAATCGCTTTAGACCCAGGACTTTGCGGCCCATCCTTTCGGAAGGTGTGCTATTATCGTCACAAATCTTATTCATTTCGCTTTGAGGTCAACATTAGCTCTTAATTGATTAAAATCTTCTTCTTGAAGGCAGCGGCATCGACTGTCATCATCCCGGCCTGCTTCAACTGCATCGAGAATTTTGCTGCCAATATTTTAACATATTAGGACTTAAAGGCATATAAGTTAAGGATACTATTATTTTATAAATAATATAGGACTAAAGAACTAAATCATGTTTGACAAGCCGGGGTATAACCAGTCCGCCTGTGCGATCATCTCTTTAACCAGGTTTGATATATTCTCCGGCTGTGGCATAGTTTCAAGATTTTTAAAGGCTCGCCGATGATTGCGCGGATTCTGAAATAAGGATGCATCGAGTCCTTGGAGTTTTATGATAGAAGATTACCCGGGGTACGGCTTATCTGTACACCTGCTTATTGACTGGCGCTCAACCATATGGCACTATAGATAAGGTGGCTTACTGTGTCTTTCAAGACCATTGTAATTATGGCAATCCACGGATCTTATCCGGATGACCAGACCAAACCCGGCTGCGGCGAACCATTCCCACCGGGCCCAGGTTTATTGCAGGTGCAGTAATTTTAATATTTTGTAAATGGGACGGAGAGTGTTTCCCGATCGTTTATCGTAATGAAAGAAGTATTGATGATGAATAGAAGCTTTTCGAATCTAGGTATCTCGTCTCCTATTTTGAAAGCCCTTGACGATATGGGCTTTAAGGAACCAACAGAAGTGCAGAGCAAAGCCATTCCACATGGTTTGAACAAGGAAGATCTGATCGTCAAATCTAAAACCGGCAGCGGCAAAACTGCGGTTTTCGGTGTCACCATGCTGCAGATGATCGACCCCCGGGCGGATGAACCCCAAGGCCTGATTCTTACGCCTACCCGGGAACTGGCCGTACAGGTGGACAGTGATCTCAAAATGATGTCCAGGCACCTTAAGCACAAGACCACGGCCATTTACGGACAGCACAGTATGCAAATCGAAATTGAGGCCCTGAATAAGGGGGTTTCTATTGTTGCTGGAACACCGGGCCGGATTTATGATCATATTGGCCAGGGAAATCTGGTCACGAAAAAAATTCGCTTTTTGGTTCTGGATGAAGCGGATCGTATGCTGGACATGGGATTTCTGGATCAGGTAGTGAGAATCATTAAAACCCTCCCTAAAGACCGGGTGACTTTTTTGTTTTCGGCTACCATTCCCCCCGAGGTCCGCAATATCTGCCATAATTTTATGAAAAATCCGGTTACCATCGAGATCGAGTCGCCGATCAGCACCGTGGAAACCACCGAACAATTATATTACCGGGTCAATCACAATGAAAAAAACACGCAATTGAACCGTATTCTTCTGATGGAACGGCCCGAAAGCTGTATGATATTCTGCAATACCCGGGCCAAAGTTGACCAGGTGCAAAGATTCCTGGCTCGAAAGGGCTATACCTCCATGGCCTTGCACGGAGACATTCCCCAAACGCGGCGCATGAAGACCATAGATAATTTTAAGCGGGGAGGCTTCCCTTTACTGGTGGCTACGGATGTTGCCGCACGAGGTATTCATGTGGATGACTTATCCCTGGTGATCAATTATGATGTTCCCAATGAGAAAGACAGCTATGTGCACCGCGTCGGACGCACCGGGAGGGCGGGGCAATCCGGGCGGGCCATCTCCCTGGTTACAGGTGACGATATCATGACTCTTTATGAGATAGAAGAGCATATCGGGGTGATGATCCCTGAAGCGGAGTTGCCATCCGAGTCTGATTTGCGTGAACAGCGGGCTGAGGCTGAGAAATGGAAACAGGCCAACCAGCAGAAAATCAGGCCGCCCCGGCCAGCTTCGGAATCAAATCCCCAGGTTAAAAAAAGGCGCTCCTCTTCCGGCAGAAAAAGGCCAGCCCGCCATAACCAGGATCGCCATGAACAGCCTGGTTCAGTAAACCATGAGCATAGACCGCCCCGGAGTGCCGGAAAAATTCAAACTCCTAAGGAGGTTAAACCTGAAAAGGTGGCCGCTGTACCGGTTCCCAACCAGTCCCCCAGGATTGAAGGATCTGTAAAACCGGTTGCAGAAGCGGTTCAGCCCCAGGAGCCCACCCCAAAGGTGTCAGTTCTGCAACGTCTGCTGCAGCGTTTCTTTGGCAAGCCTGCAGGGAAATAAAGCGCTTCAATTGAAATAAAGAACAAATGACGGTCAGTGGAGATAATATACTGACCGTCACTTATATATAATGGAGGACTTATGAAAGAGGTCATAAAAGTGCGCAACCCGCAGTGGCTGTTCAGGTTTGCTCATCGCATTTGGTCCTGATCTCGCCGGGCCTATATCCTGAATTATGCCTGTTTCAATTGGTTTGTGCGCCAAATTGCACTGTCAACCAGTCTGCTATTTCATCCCTGACCCGGGCGAATGAGTCTAATATCGCCTGCTCGCTGCCCTCGCTCAAAGCGCTGGAGAAACTGTGATGTATAATATGCCAGCCCGGGAAAAAGGGGCAGTTCTCCTTAGCCCGGTCACAAACGGTTACCACATAGTCGAACTCTACATCCTTGAATTCCTCTATACTCTTGGCCCGCAGCGCGGAGGTATCCACTCCCTTTTGTGCCAATACCTGGAGTGCGAAGGGATTGACCCGGGAAGGCTCAACTCCGGCGCTATAAGCTTCGAACCTGTCTCCGTAAAGCATACTCATAAGAGCCTCGGCTAATTGCGACCGTCCCGAGTTCTGCTGGCAGATAAAGAGTACTTTCTTTTTAATTGGAATCTCCGTCATAAATGTTCTCCTTGGCGTTGATTTAGGCGGCCATGGCCGCAATAATATCATGAACGGGCTATGACATTGATATCCACCCTCCGGCCTTCAACCATATATATGACCATCTCCCCCACGTTGGTGGCATGGTCTGCAATCCTCTCCAGGTGGCCGGCCGTAAGCAGCAAGGAGGTGGCCTGGGGGACATGGCCTTGATCACGCATCATATATGAAAGTAGTTCAGTGAATACCTCGTTATACAAATACTCCACCTGCTTTTCCATATCCACCAGGCTCATGGCCAGCGACGAATCCCCATTAATGAAGGCCTTCATAGCGATGATAACCATATCCTGCGCGATCTGTGCCATCCGGGGTATATCTATCAACGGTTTCATGTAGGGCTCTTCGTATAGTTTAATGGCGATTTTTGCGATATCCTCAGCATGATCCCCCATGCGTTCGAGGTCCACGATAATGCGTAAAGCTGTGCCGATGAAGCGCAGATCCTTGGCCATGGGTTGTTTCAATGCGATCAGGCAGAGGCACTTTTTTTCGATTTCCAGCTCCATCTGATCAATCATATCGTCACGAATGATAACTTGCTGGGCTAATTCCAGGTTTTTCTCAGTCAGGGCACGGTTGGCCAATAAGATCTGTTCTTGCAACAGAATGCCCATTTTGAGTATGTCTTCTTTCAGTACCTGCAGCTGATATTCCAATGAGTCGACGGACATACTGAATATTCCTCCTTCATAATCAAAGCATGAAATTTAACCGAATCGGCCGGTAATATAGTCTTCTGTCTTTTTATTAACCGGATTGACAAACAATTCCCTGGTACGATTGAATTCTATTAAAGAGCCATTCAAGAAAAAACCGGTATAATCAGACACCCGCGCCGCTTGCTGCATATTGTGGGTCACGATTACAATGGTATAGTTATTCTTGAGTTCTGCGATCAGTTCTTCAAGTTTGGCGGTAGAAATGGGATCCAGAGCCGAGGCCGGCTCATCCATCAGGATAACTTCGGGGTCGACCGCCAGCACCCGGGCAATCACCAGACGCTGTTGCTGGCCTCCCGACATTCGCGCTGCCGGCGAATTAAGCCGACTCCCCATTTCATCCCATAGGTTGGCGGCCCGCAGGCTTTTTTCCACGATCTCATCCAGCTGACTCCGGTTCTTGACGCCATGTATCCTGGGGCCATAGGCTACATTCTCATATACTGACATAGGAAAAACCGAGGGTTTTTGGAAAACCATCCCGACCCGTTTTCTCAAACCTACCACATCGACGTCTTTATCATATATAGGAATTTCGTCTAAGTAAACCTGACCGCCGATAGTAGTTCCTTCCAGGAGATCGTTCAATCGATTCAGGGTGCGCAGAAAAGTGGATTTTCCGCAGCCGCTGGGGCCGATAAGGGCGGTGACCCGGTTGGCCTCGATATTCATATTAATTCCGTGGAGGGCCTGATAATCTTGATAGAACACATTCAGGTTCTCACTTCTCATTTTAAGTTGGGCATCCATCATATTCCTCCCTGTTTAGCGCACCGCCTGGCTGAATCTCTTCAGGCTGAGATTGGCCAGAAAGTTTATTATTATTATTAAAATTACCAGTAATAAAGCGGTGCCAAAGGCCCTTTCGGTTGAAATCCCCTCCATGGCCATTATATATAAATGAACCGACATGGTTCTGGCCGGATCTGTAGGAGCTAATGGCATCCCCAGAGAACTGCCGGCGGTGAGAATGATGGCTGCGGTTTCACCCACCGCTCTGCCGATGGATAAGATGATACCGGTTACGATGCCCGGCATCGCCGCAGGCAGTATAACTCTGCTCACCGTCTGCCAACGGGTCGCCCCCAGAGCCAGACTGTTCTCCCGGTATTCCTGAGCTACCGCCAGTATGGCTTCTTGAGCGGTGCGGGTGATGGTGGGCAGGATCATTATAGCCAGGGTCAGGCTGCCCGATAGTATGGACCAGCCCAAATCCAGGAATATAACAAAAAATACAAACCCAAATAAGCCGAATACTATCGAGGGAATACCGGACAGAGTCTCCGCGGTCAGGTTCACCAGGCGGGCAAATTTACTATGGTTGGGGGTATATTCCTGCAAATAAATGGAGCTTCCTACTCCTACCGGCACCGCAAGCAACAAAGACAATGCCGTCAGGTAGACTGTGCTGACGATGGTGGTGGATATTCCCCCCGCCCGGCCCGCCCTGCGGGGAGGCTCCAGGATGAAATCCAGGCTGATACTGGAGATGCCTTTGAACGCCACGTAGCCGATGATACCGGCCAATATCGCTACTATTATTATCCCTGCTGACCAGAAGGCCGCGGTGATGATGCGATCCTGCCATCTATTTCTTGCCATTGATGTCACCTGCCTTAGCCACCCGGTTGACAATTAGGTTCAAGACCACGATAAAAATAAACAATACCATCCCGGTTGAAAAAAGTGCAGCTTGATGATCACCGCTGGCATAGCCCATCTCCAATACTATATTGCTGGTCATGGTTCTCACCGGAGCCAGGATGCTGGCCGGCACAATACTTGAATTGCCTGTTACCATCACCACCGCCATGGTTTCGCCTATAGCCCGTCCCATACCCAGCACAACAGCGGTAATGATCCCTGAACGAGCCGCCGGAATAATAACCTTGGCTATGGTTTGATAATGAGAAGCTCCCAATGCCAGCGAACCTTCGGTATATTCACGGGGAACCGCCTGTATAGCATCCCGGGAGATGTTTACCACTGTGGGCAGAATCATAATCCCCAACACGATAGCACCGGCTAAAACGCTCATGCCGTTTCCGCCCATATGTTCACGAATAAAGGGCACTACCACCAAGAGCCCTACGAAGCCATAGACAACTGAGGGTATTCCGGCCAATAGTTCCACCAGACTGCCTAGCAGCTGGCCTATGTGGCGGGGTGCGATTTCGGCCATGAAAACCGCCGTGGCCAACCCCAGGGGAACCGACCATATCATGGCGGACAGAGTCACGGCCAAAGAACCCACCACCATTGCCCCAATTCCAAATATACCTTTGGTGGGACGCCAATCGGTATTAAACAAAAAATCTGCCCACCCTACCTTCAAAAAGACCGGCAGTCCTTTGCTAAATATAAACAGGGTTATAATGGCGATTATGATAATAAAGAGGGCGGCGCTCACGAACAGGGCTTTCTCGATAAATATCTCATTGTAGCGGGCTTCTGCGCCTCCGTATAGCCTGTTCATAGCTCCTCCTATAAGCTTACCGGCGGCTGGGCTGCCGCCGGATTTAATGGGTAATTCGCTTGATGAGGAGATGATAGGTCTACTCATCTTATTTGCTTACAGTGATGGCGCCTTCTTCAACTATCAATTGTTGTCCCTGCGGGCTTAGAACGTAGTCGATAAAGGCCTTGGCCAATCCGCTGGGTTCGCCTTTGGTCACATAGATGAAAGGCCTTTGCAGTTTATAGGTGCCATTCTTCACATTGGTTTCGTTGGCTGCAATTTCGTCCACCTGCAGAGCTTTGACTTCCTGGTTGAGGCTGGACAACGATACATAACCGATGGCATTCTTGTCGCCGGCCACAGTGGTTCTAACCGCTCCGGTGGAATTCTGCACGATGGCGGTGCTGATTATGTCTTTTTTGTTCATAACCAGGCTAGTGAAGGCCTCCCTGGTTCCCGAACCATCTTCTCTGGTGACTACGGTGATGGGTGCGTCAAGGCCGCCCAGCTGCTTCCAGTTCTTGATATTGCCCAGGTAGATGTTCATTACGTCAGCGGTGCTTATTGAAGAAATGGCATTGCTGGGGTGTACCACTATGGCGATGCCGTCCAGGGCAATGATAGTGTCCACCAGGCCTTTGGCCTTTTCTTCACTGGTTACCGACCGGGAAACCGCGCCTATACCCGCAGCTCCTGAGACCGCAGATTCAATGCCCACACTGGAGCCGCCTCCCTGTACGTTGATCTGTACCTCTTTATTGGCAGCCATAAATTCTTCGGCAAGCAAATCGCTGAAAGGTTGAACCGAAGTAGAACCAGCCACTGTCAAGGTGCCGCTAAGGGCAGGAGTCGGCTGCTGGGGGGGGGCAGAAGCTTCTTGCTTTCCGCATCCGGCAGTTGCCAAAGCGCCAAACATTAATAATCCCGCAAAAAATACAGTGCCGACTTTCTTTACTCTCGATAATCTCATGAATACGTTCCTCCTTTTATAATGCCTTACTTTTATCATTAATAGGATAAACGATCATTGTAAAGGATAATCGGACCTTACATCTCGCCAGGGTAATTCTTATGTAAAGATTGTGTAAACGGCACCAGAAAATGTTTTTTGTAGAAGTTACTGCTTGAATAAGGTTACCGAAAAGACGGTGCCTGTGCCTATGGTGCTCTCTACCGCTATCTGACCATGGAGGTTTTCCACCAAATGCTTGACGATCGCCAATCCCAGCCCGGATCCTCCGGTTTTCCGGGAACGGGCCTTATCGACCCGGTAGAACCGTTCGAAAATACGGGGGAGCTCTGCTGCGGGAATGCCGGTACCATGATCTTTAACCTTGATAATGACTCTGTCAGCAGATTCCTCCAGGATTAATTCGATAATGTTCCCCTCGGAGCTGTATTTAATGGCATTGTCCAGCAGGTTGATCATAATCTGTTCGATAAGCTCCGGGTCACTTTTTAGATTAGCCGCCTCTCCGCGATCATAATAATTGATCGTTATGTTTTTTAGTCCGGCCAGATTATTCATCCTGGCCGCCGTTGTCGCCATCAAACTGTTGAGGTCTATTATTTGCATATTCAGGCTGACCGGTTCCGACTCTAATTTGGACAAAGTCAATAAGCTATTGATTAAATGGGTTAAACGCTGGGCTTCATCATAAATAATGCGAGTAAACTCAACCGCATTGAACTGGTCTGAAATGCCCTCATCCAATAGAGTCTCTGCAAAACCGCTGATGGCCGAAACCGGGGTCTTCAACTCGTGAGATACATTGGCCACAAAATCTTTGCGCACCTGTTCCAGACGCTTCATTTCAGTGATGTCATTCAACACTAACAGTATGTCCTGACTGGATACGCCATTATTTATTATTGGCACCACATTGGCTTCAGCTATGTTTCCCCCTCTGGTGTGCAGCACAATACTGCGCTTAATCGACTGAAGGCTTACTTTGGCTTCGTCTATCATGCAGAGCAGTTCATAGGCGGCGATGGACTCAGTATAGTTACGGCCTATAAAATCCTCTCCCAATCCCAACAGCGCAACAGCAGCAGGATTGGCATAAATCAAGCGCCCGTCATGACCGATAAGCATAATGCCGTTAACCGTATTGCTTAAAATCGCTTCCAGGCGATTTTTAACTTCCGAAATTTGATGCAGGTTTTGTTCAATATGCTGGCCCATGTTATTGAAAGCATGGGCCAGTACCCCCAGTTCATCATCGCTGTGTACAGATATGCGGCGTGAATAATTGCCCCCCGCCATGTCCTGGACAGCCGCAGCAATCTCCAGGATAGGCCGGGAAAAATACGGGATGACTAAAAAACTCAATATCAATGCCAGTATTCCACAGCCCAATCCGATCCCCAATATTCCTAGCAGGGCGTTTTTGTAGATATCCTGCAGATCAGCCAGGGGCATCGCCATGCGTACAGCGCCGCTGTTTTCACCATCGGAAAAAGGCACCGCGACATAGAGCATATTCATGTCCAGGGTGTCGCTGTAGCGAATTTCTACCCCGGTTTCCCCATGCAGGGCGGCATAGACTTCGGGGCGGCTGCTGTGGTTGTCAAGTTGGCCTGGAGATACCTCTGAATCACCCAGGACGATCCCCTGGGAATCAATGATAGTGACCCGGGTCAGGGCATCCCTGGCAGCAGTCAGACATATATCCTGATAGCTGCGTTTTACGCCGTCCGCCTGAGTCCGGTATCTGGCCATATCGGCCGTCAGATAAGCCTCTTTGGCCAGCCTGGATTCGAGGTTGTGCAGATAATAGGTTGTGAATTGAAAGTAACCAAGTCCGGAAAGCAAGACCAGCAATACTAGAATGGTGGCGAGGAAAGCCGCGAACAGCTTGCGGTGATAGCTCTTATTCATCGTCGTTTTCCTCAAATTTATAGCCAACTCCGCGCACGGTTTTAATAAATTTAGGCTGGTTGCTGTCTGTTTCTATTTTGTCGCGCAGCTTGCTGACCTGAACATCCAGAACCCGGGATGATACTCCGGCCGGAGAATCCCACAGCACTTGAAGAAGGTATTCCCGTTTCATAACCCGCCCCCGGTTCTTGAGAAAAAGCGAAAGCAGCTCGTACTCTTTAAGCGTCAAAATCAGACGCTGTCCGTGGTGGTAAATCTCATATTGTTCGGGTCTGATCTCAAAGCTGCCGATGGTGATGCTGGCCGGAGTTGCTTCGGCCTCAGCCCTGCCCCCTCTCCTGCGTAAGACCGCCTTGACCCGGGCGGTCAATTCCCGCACACTAAAGGGTTTGGTCACATAATCATCGGCCCCCATTTCCAGACCCAGAACCCGATCAATTTCATCATCCCGGGCAGTGAGCATGATTATGGGTGTCTGCAGGTTGGCCCGGCGTATTTCCCGGCAGATTTCCAGCCCGTCTTTGCCGGGCAGCATTAAATCGAGAATGATGAGGTCAGGCTGCTCCGTGTTGATAAGGTGCCAGGCCTGGTCGCCGTCAAAGGCCGCAACGGTTTCAAAGCCGGCTTTGTTCAAGTTGTATGTAATCAGCCGCACCAGGGCTTCTTCGTCATCCACTACCAATATTTTTTCCATACGCTCAACTCCAATTATGGTGTGATTGGGCCATCAACTAATTCGCTTGTATTCATTATGCTATATTTTGGGCATTTACAACAAGTTGCTGAATTAAGGATATTTTCCCTAATATTGCTGCCGTCTTATATTATTTTAACTCATCCGGGGTTAAAATGCCGGGGGATCAGGCCGAGATATCAGTACGTCAGAGCTGGGGTGATAAGCTTCGCCAACAGCATAAAGGAGGAAGCACTATTCCTATGGCTTCCTCCTTTGTCCTCGGTTAATAACGTATCCCGCCCTGATTGAATACAAACCTCAATATTTTACCGCTGCCTTGAATCCATGCAGAAAATCATTTATTAAATTACAATCTTTTCAACCAGGATCCAATCGCAACTCCTATTGCCAAACCCAGAAATCCTCCAAATACCGGTCCAATTTGATCTAAATATATGATCCCCAGGGTTCCGCCCATGGCTGCTCCGATAAAATGACTATTATAACGCAACTGGAAACGGTCTTTCTCGTTCTCCCCGTCAAACCGGTTGGTTTCTAAAGCCTGATTATAAGCTTGCCACATCGAATATGAATAAATGCAGGGATAAAAAAGCAGCCATTGATAGTCCACGGTCTGAATGGCCAAAGCAATTTGGCCTCTGAAGGAGTACAAGATGGCAAGGTTTAGATTAGCCTTAACATTTATCATTAATTCCAGGGTGACCAGAACCAAGCCAATAATATAATCCCGGTTGTAAAACTGCCCAAAACCCGGAAGACATAACGACCATAGCATAGCTATGGTGGGTGAGCGATTAATCTTCATCAAATAACTCCCTGTGTTTTTCCTATTGTCCCTCAGTCAGGCCGTTAATATCCGCATTCTCCTAGAGACTACCAAAGGCCGTCAAAAAGACGACAGACGGCGTGAAAACTATTCTGTGGGTTTTCAGCCGACCCACTTACAGCCGATTTTCGGCTTTTATTTGGGGCGGAGGCTAGCCTGTTGACCGGAATAACTCGTTCCTCTCCACTTTAGAAAATTAAATCGTAATTTCGGGACTTTTCATACAGCTTAACGACCTTTTCACAACAGAATCCGGGGTCAAACTTGCCCGGGTGTCGCTGGGCGGAAAAAACACAGCGTTTGCAGGTTTTTTATATCAGCTTGAAGCCATAATTCTTTACCCATTGCTGCCAGCTCAAAGACCTGAATAACCTGTTCCCATCTGCCCGGGTCGGGCAAATAATGGGCCAATATATTGTAGCCCGGATCAAGTTGAGCGGGGTTGAAAATAGTATTTTCCTTCCCCGGGAAAAGCGCGACATAAAATATTCCGGTCTCTACCAGGTCCTGGAAGAAATGAGTGCCGAAGGAAAGATCGGGCATAAATCCCCCTTCATCCTGAGCCACTTCAACCAGAACCACGGCATTGCAGATTTCCGCGAAAGTTACCGGGATTCCCAGCGAAGGGGTGGTGGTTCCCCAACGCCCGGGACCGATGAGCAGGTAGGAACTGTCGTCGCGCTCTTTGAACAAGCGATTCAAGCGCCCCACCAGGCGGGCGGCCTGATATTTATCGTTGACGCTGAGGCGGTGATAGGCGTCCGGTTTTACATATAATATTCGTTCCAGCTTCTGCTGCTGGCCGGGTCCCATGGTATTGCCGCGGGTGGCGAATAAGAGGTCTTCTGCCTTGTAGTCGAGGTTCAATAGGCGGTCGTCCTGATTCTTGATGGTTTGCAGGGGGCGGCACTGCAAAAGGCTGATGCGGAATCCCCCTTTCCTGTCGAAATTAACCGTGAATTCTGTATCAACCGGATTAGAATAGGCTCCCTCCAGGGTTTGCAGCAGGGTGCGCATCAATTGGGGGAAAGCCCCTTTGAGAAAACCTTCAAAAGAGAGTATCCATGCTTCGGGAGCAATTCTGCCCATCTGCCTGAAGCGGTATATTATATCATGGTCAGGAGTGGCCACCGTCTTCCACCAGGGCAATTCTGATTTCATCTTCACTATCTGCGAGAGATCAATGGTGGTGAGAACGTTGTTTTGTATATCAAGCACGTCGGCTTTGCGCTGCGAATAGTGACTGGTATCTGCCGGATTAGAATCGGGGCGCAGGATGGGCTTATCTAAAGCCAGAATACGGGGATAATCGTCATCGACTCTGTCTACCGCCCGAGTCCCTAATCCGAGCACCAGGCGTACCATGCCGGCCTGCGGGTCCATATCTTCCCGCCAGGTATAAGAGTTATGAGACATAGCCACCCCGGCCAGGTCGGGAAAGAAATAGTGCGACCGCAGTGAGCCCGACACCCGCTGCACCAGCAGAGCCATCTGCTCATCACTGTCGGCCATGCCCCGCAGTAGTCGATAGGCTAAGGCATCCTGGTTCATGGTGCTGGCGTATATAGATTTCACGGCCTTCTCAAAATTAAGATAGCGTTCCTGAGGATTGCCTTGATTGACGCAGAACACGCTCTCATATTTGCCGGCGAAAGCGTTGCCGAAGCCGTCTTCCAGCAGGCTGCTGGAGCGTACAATGATAGGCGATTGGCCAAAATAGTCGAGCAGCTGCTTAAACTGATCATTAACGACTTCAGGCATAGTGCCGTTGATAATTCGATCTTTCAAGGGTTCGGCCAGGGTGAAATAATTTTCCGGTAATCTTTGCTGCTGGCGAAGCTCCCAGCAATTGTTTTCTACCAGGTAAGTATAGTAAACGTCCGATCCGATATAGAATGAATCATGAGGCTCCAAATAGTTGGACCAGTCGATGTCCGAATCCTTTTCCAATATCTTGCTGGCCAAAAGCATTCCTACGGCTTTACCGCCGATAAAACCGGAACCCACCAGACGATTGCGCATCTCCAGGAAATCCTCCAGAGAAAAATACCTGCGGGCAAGGCTCAAGATGCGCTCATCCCGGCCCAAGAGCATGCGGCATAGCTTCTCCACCATGGCTTTTTCCTTTTCGCAATAATCGGCCGCTGTCCGGTTTTTTTCCTCCAACAGGTTTTGCACATTGAGGAAAATCCGATCCCAGTAATCGATCTTGCGTTCTACGTTGCCGGGTCCCTGCAATTGGAAGCGCGAAAGATACTGGGCAGTCTCAGCGCTGCTGGTAATCGGCACAAAGCTATTGCCCTGAGAGATATGCGGTAAGAACATGGTTGGTGAGTAGCGGTTCCAAACCTTGAGTGGATGGATGTAAATATGGTCCTCAAAGCGGAAGATATCCAGCAAAAGCTGCGTGGTCTCCCGTATACGGGCAATGGTGGCATAAGAGTTGCGGTTCTTGATCAGCGCGAAATAGGCGATGGTGTTTAATTTGAATAGATATGGACAGGTCACCCTGAAAAAATTGCCTATCATAAGATCTGTGACCCAGGCGGAGAGCAGATCGGTAAGACTGTCAAATACATAATAAACCCTTTCGCCTTCTTGAGTGGCTATAGTGTGTACCCGGCTCGAAAAGGACTCGAACCCCATATTGGCATCCAGCTGATACTCTTTGATTTTGGGGTCAGAGGGGAGCAGCGGAGCATGCTGGCCAAAACGCAGATATACCACGGTTATATTTTTGGCTTTGGCTGCTTCCACCAAAGGAATCACCATATTCTGATACTCTTTTATATCCTCAACCTGCCATACCACGTTATCTCCCCAGCGCAGTCCGTCAAGAATCATATCCAAGCCCGATATGCCAGTAGAGGCACGATCAAATCCCCAATTCATAGCCATTCTCCTTTCTAAGCAGAAAAAGCAATCCAATTCAAAAATCCCTGGGGGATCAAGGAACTGCATTGCTCCAACTTCATTATATTTACCTGTGAGTCAGGTATATTTGCATCAATTATAGCACGCTAAATGCTTTGTGGGTGGGGTTGGGCCTTAAGAATACTGGATGCAATGGAGGCCTCGTGAACAAGGCCTAAATTCAACAAGGTGTTGCCTTGATTCCGCAGCTATTGTAGTGCCGTTTAAGTCCGCTCCCTGGCCTATCCGCTTAAGCCGGAGATCTTTGGCGCTTGTCAAGAGTTATAGCCTTGTTATCGATGAAGCTCCCGGCCTGTCAGACATAATCAATTGAATAAATTCATGCTGAGTCTTTATTGATGTCTTGGGACAATATAACCTCGTGGGAAGCTTTTCATCCGGCCAGGGCCAACCATTTCAGGGTGAGCGCATTACATTTGTTAGGCTCAAAAAGGACAACATCGATCCGGAGGCCAATTGATGTTGCGCCACAGGCTTTCCTATTGTACAGTCAAATAGAATCTATGGTCATCTGCACGACCGGGGCAATAAGCAGTTTCAAAGGAGTGAGAAATGGATGCCCGACATTCTGCCCTACATAATTTTAGGATTATTGGCCGGCATTTTAAGCGGCCTCATCGGGATTGGCGGAGGTATTATCATTGTGCCGGCCCTGGTACTTATATTCGGATTGACTCAGCAACAAGCGCAGGGCACCACCCTGGCGCTAATGATACCCCCGGTAGGACTATTGGCAGCCTGGACATATTACACCCGGGGGTTGGTTGATCTGAGAATTGCAGGTCTAATCGTCATCGGATTTTTCATAGGTGGTCTGCTGGGAGGCAAAATAGCGGTGGGATTGCCTAACCACATTCTGCAAAAGATTTTTGCCGTAGCCCTGTTTCTGGTCGCATTGAAAATGTTCTTCGACAAGTGAAAACGGACTAATCCATGAAAAAACGGCAGTAATGGATCTTATGTGATATATATGAAGCTCTAAACTTATGCTTATCTCTCTGTATCTTATTTTTACATTATTCTACATTATTTTAGTCTCTTTTATAAACGCTTGTTTATACGATAAAAACAACGCTTCTTGCTCAGCGGATTTCCCGATATTTGGATTCAACCTCTAAAACAGCCCGTTATTCTCGTCATAATCCCGAAGATCGCTAAGGCCCTGTACACGACCATGGTTACTCCGTATTGAGCAAATGCGCATAATATTCCCCTGTCATTATTAATCGTATCCAAACCGATGATCTAATATTAAAAAGCTGAGATTATTAATATCACTAAATGAAATTCATTATTTTTGATTATTTATAATTATAAGGATCGTCTGGGATATAATAAACATAACCTGAAGTCATAACTCCCTTGGTTCCAAACCTGACAAGCAGGCTTTTTTAGTATAGCCAGTGCCTTAGGTAGCGGTTTTAAAAACAGTACTAAATGAATTGGAGTGATTATTATGCCGGATTTCGGAAACTCGTTTTCGGGTAACGCCAGGGATCGCAAGCTGACTGAAGCCGAGTTGATAAGGGCTATTCGTTTTATGGTAGCCGCTGAATATGAGGCCATTCAACTCTATATGCAGCTGGCCGAGTCAACTGATAATCAGCTGGCTATCGCTGTATTGAAAGACATCGCCGACGAGGAGCGGATACATGCCGGAGAATTCCTGCGATTATTGAAGGAACTCGCTCCCGACGAAGAGGCATTTTATAAGGAAGGCGCTGAAGAAGTAGAAGAAGAGATCGAAAAGCTAAAACAGAAATAACCGGATCTTGATTAATGAAGGAGCAGAGAATCTGCTCCTTGGCAGTTGTCTGTTGCGGTTTGGCACGTTTTAAAAGTCCGGGTCCTATGCCGGTTGTGCCGAAGATGACACCAATTGTAGCGACAGTCACTCTCGGGCGGCATGGCTGATGCCGCGCCATGGGGAATTACAAGTATCTCCAATTTTACGTCCATCACTGTTGTGGCTGCGGTCTTGCCAGCCAGGCCGCAGCATGCATTTTATTATCAAACACCCGGAAATGACTGCCTTGGTTGGCCTCGAGCATCATCTCTTTGAACCGGCCTTCCCCTATCCGGTCTGTATCCATCACCAGCGCGGTTTTAATGTGATAATTCACCAGCTTCTGAAGAATGTCCCCGGCTACACCGCTCTTGAGGTGAAAGAAGTCCGGGCTCAGATTATCCTCATATAACATGACCAGATTGGTATCATTTTCGTGACATATAACCACTAACTCCAACGCATCCTGGGCATCCTCCACACCATCACTGCCCGGGATAACCTCGATAAACTTTCTTTCACCCTCATGATTTACTCGATAGTCCACATCAATCTCTCCTTCAATCTTTCCAATTACTCAAATCGTGCTTTAACTGTCCTACCCAATTCAATTCGCTTTCAAATTTTGCGCTGATATTTTCGGATATCATGTTCCACAAATATTCTTCCCGGGGGGTTCTCCTGGGGGCCGCCCTCCCCCGCCGCTCTTTTTCTTTATGCATGAGCAGCCGCAGCTTCAATTCCTCTTCATACCGCTCCAAGAGGGTGTTGATCTCCTCATTACTCAACTGATCTGCCCAGGCCAATTGAATAAGGAACTTATTGCGCAGCTCAGGCGGCTCCGGGTTTGCAGATACCCAGGCCTGCAGTGCTTTGGTCCCTTCCCCGGTTATAGAATATACCTTCTTAGCGGGGAGAGACTTCTGATAGTGGATCTCGTTAGTAACCAACCCTTCATTGTGCAGCTGAACCAGAGTCCGATAGATCTGATTATTATTGCCTGACCAATAAAAAACTGTAGAATCCATAAATACCTTTTTCAAGTCATATCCAGTAAAGGGCTGCCAGCTTAACAGGCCCAGGATGGCATATTTGATGGCCATGTTATCCTCCGTTTCAGCCTTACAATTCCTGAACACCATAGGTTATATTTAACATATGTTATAAGGGGTGTCAAATGGTTTTAAGAATGCTCCTAAGGGTCAGGGAAATACTAATTAAGGATACAAGAATTATGAAGGAGACAAAATCATTGAAAAAGATTGCCGGGGGCAGCTCGAGCACATGCCCAGAAAGGAAGAGGTATGTCTGGATAAGATATTTTAACAAATGATTAAGTTGGATGATCCTAATATGGGGTTTATGCCCTGGCACATACGCCTACTTCTTTTTCAATTTACCTTCCGCTTTTCCCTCATTTTCAGCAACTCTGAACTTCACTATCCTTTTGATAAGCTCATCAGGCAGTGGTTGGCCCAGAGGAAACTGTACCGCGCCTTTAGACCCTTTATATTCTGATAATTCCTTCTTAAATGCCTCGATTGCGCTGGGAGTTGGATAAAACCCGATATGCTTTTTGTGGACCGCAAAATAAACCAGATTCCCGAACAAATCATAGGCGGGCATTTGATAGCTTATCTTTTCTGTGGCGCCAGGTGCTGCCTCTTTTATCACCTTTCTCAGCTTTTGCAGGATATCTTGAATATCAGCAGGAAAATTCGCAATGTATTCATCCACAGATTTTACTGTCGCCTGGTTTGTTTCCATCAGTGATACCTCCGGTTTCGCTTTGATGCTATAATACCATTAATCAAACCCAGCTTATACATCATACCGGAGAGATAAGGAGGACTTGTTATGGCTGATAGTATTCATTCTGCCAGGGTGAAAAAATGTGCCGAACTTATGACAAAACATGATCTGGATGTTTTATTGCTGACCAAGCCTTCCAATATGTTTTACCTGACTGGAGACGGCCGGCTATGCTCTTACGCTATGATAACGTCCAGAGGTGAAGTAGCGCTCGGGGTTCCCTCCACCGATATCGAGGATGTAGCCAAAACGGCAGCATTCGATAAGATAGTCGGTTTTGAAGATGAAGTCGGCATGATTCACTCTATCGCCCATTATTTTAAAGAATTCGGGATTTCCAAAGGTTCCATGGGTATTGAAAACACTTTTCTGACCATGTCAATGCAGGGTATGCTCACCCACCCTCACGCCAAGCCAGAGCAAGTGGCGGCAAAAGATGCCACTCATCTGTTGTCACAATTGCGTTTGGTAAAAGAAGCAGCTGAGATCGAGTTGATGAAGGAAGCAGCCCGGGTGGCTGATATCGGTATGCAGGCAGCCATCGATGCGGTTGCGGCTGGGGTTACTGAAAGTGAAGTGGCTGGTGCAGCTGAATACGCCATGCGTCGTCACGGAGCGGAAGGTTTTTGGCGCAGCTATGTGGCGGCGGGTCCACGGACCAACATAGCCCACGGCCTGCCTAGCAACAGACGTATTGAATCAGGTGATTTGGTGATGATCGATATTCATCCCATAGTCAACAATTATAGTGCTGATCTTTGCCGGATGGTATGTGCGGGTACACCAAGCACAATTCAACAAGAGGTCTATGACCTCTACCTGCAGGGCTTACTGGCAGCCATCGCCAAGTGCAGTAATGGTGTCGGTATGGTCGAACTGGAGAACGCCATGCACGATATTTACAAAGCGGCCGGTCATAAGGACCACATTTTTGGACCGGCTATCCACGGTACCGGCATCGATTTCGAAGAAGCTCCGCTGCCGCCCGGTCATGCCTTCTTCCATGGGGAAAAAGCGCCGGATCCGTTGCAGACCAATACCGTTATTGCTGTCGGTAACTGCGGCTTATACTGCGGTTCGTGGGGTATTCGCATCGAAGACACGGTTGCAGTGGGAACTGCCGAACCTGTAGTATTAACTAATTATCCGCGCGAATTAGTGCGCAAATAAATCGGTAAACCTGTCAATAACAATTGAATCTCCTTAAGAGCTATTTCTATTGACCGGGAAAGGTATGAATATCTTTGCCGGTTTTCCTTTGGGATTTGTACTCTAATCCGGGGGGATTAATTATGAATCCTCTGCATTCCTACCCGCAAGTATTTTTCGGCCAGATCAACATAGAGCTGTTTGCCCCAGGTCCATAGTTTAAGATCTTTCTCTTTTATTTCCCGTATGGTCCTGGCCGGGTTGCCGGCCACCATCACTTTATCCGGAATTATCTGATTCATCTTAACAACCGCTCCCTCGGCCACGATGGCCCCAATACCTATGCGGGCTCCGATACTGACTACCGCACCCATGCCGATAACGGCCCAATCGCCAATAACTTCGGAATGGACTATGGCCCCATGACCGAATGTAACCTGGTTTCCGACCCTGCTTATCAAATCCGGCGCCACATGAATGATAACCCCTTCCTCCACCGCCGTTTCCGATCCGATCTCAATCCGGCCATAATCACCGCGCAATATGGCTCCATGCCCGATATAACATCTATCGCCTATTTTAACGTTGCCTATAACGATGGCAGTTTCACTTACATAAGTACCTTCCCCTATCTCCGGGGTGTAGCCATTAAAAGCATAGATCATCTAAAAACCTCCGCATCTTCACCGTATATTGTGTTAAAGGTATTTTCCTCCACCCACATGAGTTGGAATTATCAAGTAAATTACAGATTTGCCTTCGATCACATCGTCGAGCGGCACACCACTCAGGCAACAGAGCTTTTGTGCTACAGGATAATTGAGTTAATGGCCGCATCCATCATGATGCTGGTGTTCCTGGCATACCGATCCGGTAGAAATCAAATCGCCTTGGAGATACGCTGTCACCGCAGCTCTGGCGTCACCGCCAGCCCCTACGATTACTTGTATCCCTTTTTCATTGAATATATCTATGGCTCCACTGCCTATGCCCCCGGAGATAATTACATTGACCCCTCTGTCATTCAGAAAGTTGGGCAGAAATCCCGGCCGGTGCCCGGGGTTGGCGATGGTTTCGGAAGCGATGATCTGGTTGTTCTCAGTATCGAAAATCATAAAACTCTCACAGTGCCCAAAGTGCTCCGTAACCTTGCCATTTTCACTCGCCACCGCGATTTTTAGCATTTTTCTTCCCTCCAATTCCGCTAATTCTCTTGCCGCAGCTTCCAGCCATTTAGCATCATATAATTCAATCGTGCCCTGGTCGCAGGCTGCCGAAATCTCTGGATCAATGGGCAGCTTGGCCAGGACTTTCAGATGATGCTGCCTGGCAATCTCGTCGATATGGCTGTCGCCGAAAATCTTATAATCCTTACCATTATCGGGACAGGTGAAATATGACATGTTTTCCACCAGACCGATAATGGGTATTTTCATCATTTCAGCCATCTTGACTGCTTTGGATACGATCATTGAGACCAGCTCCTGGGGTGAAGTTACGATTATAATGCCGTCCACTGCTATGGATTGAAACACTGTGAGCGGCACATCGCTGGTACCGGGGGGCATATCGATGAACATAAAATCGACATCATACCAGATCACATCGGTCCAGAATTGTTTTACCGCCCCGGCCAGCATGGGCCCCCTCCAGACTACCGGGTCGGTTTCATCATTCAGCAGCATATTTATAGACATGATCTCAATTCCGGCCTTGCTTTTGGCTGGCAACAGGCCCAGGGCATTGCTGCTTGCTTTCTCTTTAATGCCGAAAGCCTTAGGTATAGATGGCCCGGTTACATCGGCATCCAGTATGGCGGTTTTAAAACCTTTCCGGTTCATACAAGCCGCCAGCATGGAGGTAACCAGGGATTTCCCTACCCCTCCTTTTCCGCTGACCACTCCAATCACTTTTCTGATATGGCTGAGTTCATGGGGCTGCTCCAAAAAGTTGGTTCCGGGTTCTTTCCTCTCGGCACATTCATCACTGCAGCTTCCGCAATTCTGATCACAATTCTCGCTCATTAAATCTACTCCTTTACATCAATTTAGTAAGTTGCTGGGGCTGAATATTGTTTTTTATTTAATCACTGCCTTGAAAGAGCAGTCTCATCGTCTCCTCATAAACCCTCTTAACAGCGCGCCCGGATATGCAGTCCACATCCACAATGGTCTGGCCGGTATTTATTGCCTCGGCCGCGTCGGCATCAAACGGTATCCGCCCGGCAAAAGGAATATTGGTATTTTCGCAATAGTTTTCAATAAATTCGGTTCTAGTCAAATTTTGATCGTATTTGTTTACACAGACCATCATTTTGGTTCGGAAAGCCCAAGCTGTTTTAATAATGCGTTCCAGATCGCTGATGCCCGACAATGATGGTTCAGCAACAATCAATACCATATCGACCCCGCTCATGGAAGCGATTACCGGACATCCAATGCCTGGAGAACCGTCGATAATCGCCAGTTCAGTATCCACTCCGGCCGAGTTTAACTGCTTTTTCACCTCGGTGACCAGTTTCCCTGAGGCGCCGTTTCCCATTCTAAGCTGGGCGGTGGAAAATAAGGCGTCATTTTGATACAGCCTCAGTTCTCCGGCCACTGCCGGCCGGAGCGATACTGCCCCGTATGGGCAGAGCACCTGACAAACTCCGCAGCCTTCGCAGGCGTAATGGTCCACTCTGTAATCCGCTTCAGCGATTATGGCATCAAAGCGGCAATGCAGCCGGCACAGGTCGCAGCGAATACACAGACCTGCATCAATGACTGCTTTGGGCAATCCGCAGTAATCGCTTCTTTCGGGTTCAGAAGGGTGATGCATGACCAGATGTAAATTGGGTGCGTCAACATCGCAGTCGGCATAAGCTCTGGCAGCGGACAGCTTGATAAACGCGCCGGCGATGGTAGTCTTGCCCGTACCCCCTTTCCCGCTAAGGATTAAGAGCTGTTTCATAGCGCAGCCTCCCTCTTCACTATCCGCAGCAATGATGAGAACAGAGCCCGATACTTGGCACTGACTCTAGCCGCTATCAGGGCGTTGGAATTTAGTGTGGCAAGTTCCCGATCGAAGGGAAGCTTGCCTAATATGGAAATGTTTTTATCTTCGCAGAATATTTCCGAAGGATTTACAGTTTCCAGGCATTTATTTAAGACCGCCCCATGCGGTTTACCGAACAGCTTTACCAGCTCATACACCATATTTAAGTTGTGAACGCCGAATAATGTGGGCTCTGCCACCAGGATGCAATAATCCGCCTCTTTGATGCTTTCCATGACGGTACAGGCGCTGCCGGGCGGGCAGTCGATGAATATAGGATCGGTGTGCACGAGCTCACTATTGCTCAACATCCTCTTGATAATAGGGATTCCAGATGGTTCGCCGATATTTAACACCCCGGTATGGACGGCAACATTATCCGCAATACCCCTCAGGACTTTGCCGATAACCTTGTCTTTTTCCGTCAGGATATGCTCCGGGCAGAGTAAGAGACATCCCCCGCAAGAATGGCAAATATTTTCGAACACTTTCAATCTGCCGTTGACATGCGCCAGGGCATTGAACTTACAGAAATCAACACAGATGCGGCATCCGATGCAAATTCGCCCTTTTGCTGAAGGAACCTTAACCGCAATGTCTTCAGTTTCAAGAACTTGAGGCTTGAAAAACAACAGACCATTAGGTTCTTCTACATCGCAATCAATATAGGTGGATGATTCCGCTGCCGCAGCCAGATTGACTGACAGCAGGGTTTTGCCTGTGCCGCCTTTGCCGCTTAGCACAGCAATCTTCATGCTATTCGCCTCCACGGCCGTGAAATCCGGAATGGATTTCGGTCAATTCCTCAAGTCTGCCGTTATTAAAGTCATTGATATTGCTTGTCACAGAGGTACCCGCAGTCTTATATATCTTGATACCGGCCGCTCTAATTACCTCGGCGGCGTTTTCGCCGCAGCGCGGGGTAAGCAAAGCCTGGATACGGCTGTCGACTATTGCCTGAGCTGCCTTTATCCCGGCGCCACCTTGGCTTGACGCTGCCTGATTGCCGACAAAACGGCTTTCTTGATCCTCAGTATCATAGATCAAAAAATATGGAGCACGTCCAAAGGAAGCGCAAACACTGGCAGGGATGCATTGGTCTTCTACCGGTATGGCAATTTTCATTGGCTTTCCTCCTCGCTATCAACACTGACAAACCCTTTGCCACAGCGGTGTCTGTGGCAGCCGCCCCTTCCGCAAGCCTCGCCCAAACCGTCGCATAAGCGGTATTCCCCGCCCCCGATAAACAAAACCTTGCCATTCACCAGTGAATCCGCCAGTTTCTTTCTGGCTTCATTGTAAATACCCTGAACGGTGGTGCGGGCAATATTCATCTGGCCGGCGCATTCTTCCTGGGTTAATCCTTCCAAGTCGATAAGCCTGATGGTCTCATACTCGTCCACACCCATATTAATAAATCCCGCCGCCTTGGCCGTGCAGTCCAGAGGCCCAAAGCGATTGCTTTGCGGCAGACAACATACTTTTCTCCATTTCCGCGGTCTTGGCATATCATTCACCTCGATTAACGCAGGAATTAACCAGAGTTTCCTCTGGTATTCCCGCTGCTCGCTACATGGTCTCCATATACCTATCAATAGCTTCTAACCGGTTTTGCAGAACACATTTTTGTTCCTGCAGCAGTTCTTTATAGTTCTTTGCCGCAATATAACTACAATTCAATCGTCTGCCCGTGCGCTGACGCAGGCCGCGCCTACATCCCAATCCTTTTCCCAAGGCGGGACCGCCTTCCACAGCTTTCGCCCCACTACATAGGCCCAAGCCTCTGCTTGTCTTCGCTCCAAGTCCCATCGGGCCGGTTCTGTCTCCTCCCGGCATAACACACACCTCCTTTTGGTTTATGACATATGTCGCTTACAATTACATTATGAACCGGTTAATGACATATGTCAATAACTTTAGAAGTGCATTGCAATAAATAGGCCGACAATTTATGGAATCATTTTCCTGCATTGCCGGCACTTATGGGCTTTTTGTTATGCAAAATGTACTGCTTGAAAACAGCTTGGATTACAGAAATTTTAACTGCCTTTTAAACAGTTTAAAGTGAATAAGCAAATATTATAACCGCTAAATTCAGTATTGACTTGAGGCCTGAAACAGCGTTGCCGGATAAAACCTTTACTGCAAACATCTACTGTCTCCTATTTAACTTTTTTGGCAATACCGAAGTCCACTATGTTGACCTTCTGCAGATTGCTACGGTATCATGGACATTCCTAAAGCGAGATGCCCCCGCAAGGTCTTCTTAACCATCTCCACCTGATTCTCCTGACAATCAACCATAATAATGACTTCTGTGATTGCTTTGGACCGGCATGTAAATCGCTTCATTTTTCCCCACAGGTAGTCCAGCAGGCATCCCAGCAAAAAACCGGCTGCTAAACCTATAAGGCCCCAAATGATGGGACCCCATTCCCATATAAAGCCGTATATGACACCAAGCGTCATAAAAGCAGTACCCAGGATAAACCCTGCATCGGTCATGCTGATACCATCGGAATGGTGAATAGTGTCAAAAATCTCCCGGGGTTCTTCGCTCAGTTCCATCGGAAAGGCTAATATCTGCTCGTTCTTTAAGCCTTTTTCCAGCAGTTCTGTAACAGCCAGCTCGGTGTACAGTGAGTAGTTAAATGAAGCGACGATAAACAAGACTTCAGCCTCCTTGCCTGGGCAGCGGCTTCCTGGCGGCAGCATTTTGAAACTGGCTGCGCCAGTACTGGGCCTGTTCCATATCAAAAAGCTTATTGATTTCAATGGCATTAACATAAGCATCCCAGGCGGCAAAACCATAGAATGAAGGGATATTAATAAATAGCTGCCAGTCCAGGACGGTTTTGGCCTGTTGAAAATCGCCGACCGCAGTGTAACCGACAGCGATCAGGGCATTGGATTTAACAATGACAGCAGCTGACACCGCCATGAGAAATACCGCTTTTATCGTTTCGGCAGTATGCAGCTGGCCAATACCCGGGATCAACAAAGACCATGCCATAGCCACCCGGGGATTTCTTTTCTCCAGACCGTTCATCGATACCACGCCAAGATTAACAGGAGTAATTCTGGCGTTTTCCCTGTCAGCTAATACAGAAAACTTGTTGAACTCTACAGCGAGACGATAACTATCCCAAATAGAGAAAACCAGTATTCCGCAGTACAGCAGCATCCATTGCGTATCCAGGACTTCTTTGGCTTTTGCGAATTCACCGGTAAAGCTATATAAAATGGCCAGGTTAATGTGTGCCATTTGGTTTATAATGGCTTCTCCAGCAAATACGAAGATCCCTTTGGCCATGCTTCCGCAGGCCATATGCCCGAATCCGGGGAAGGTCAATGACCACCAGGCGATAACCCAGGGTTTCCTGAGGTGAAAACTATTTAGACTGTAGGAGGTCATATTAATTTTGGGACGGCGAATAATCTGGTTTGCAGGTTGGTTCATATAAGGTCCTCTTGCCAAATAGTACAGAGTTCCAATATTCCTATTTTGTAACATTTCCTGCTCAGATATGCACAATCCAATTGGGGTCAAGGATGAAAAGTCCGGCAATCACAAAACTTACATTTTCTTCAGGATACAGCCACAAGTTTCAGCATGATCCAAGACTATATAGTACGGCCTGTTTTCATCAACGAAGCACCGCCGGTTTTTCCCTCAAAAGCGATGCGGCGTTTTAAGTCCTTCATTAATTCGCCAAATTGAAGCAGATCGAGAGATTGGGCGCCATCGCACAGGGCCCGGGCCGGATCGTTGTGGGTCTCAATCATCAAGCCGTCAGCCCCTGCCGCGACCGCAGCCCTAGCCAGAGGGGCTACCAGACCCCTTATACCTGCCGCATGGCTGGGGTCCACAATAACCGGAAGATGGGATTTCTTTTTCAGCAGTGGAATAGCCGACAAATCCAATGTGTTTCGGGTGGCGGTCTCGAAGGTGCGAATTCCTCGCTCACAAAGGATAACCTGACTGTTTCCCGCTGATAGTATATATTCTGCGCTCATCAAAAGCTCTTCCAGGGTATTGGCCAGCCCTCTCTTCAGCAGCACCGGCTTATTAAACCGTCCTACCGCTCTCAGCAAATCGAAATTCTGCATATTCCGGGCCCCAACCTGGATAACATCGATTTCTTCGAATAAAGGCAGCTGGGTCTGATTCATTATTTCAGTCACAACCGGCAGCCCGGTCTCTTTTTTGGCCTTGAGCAGGAGGCGCAGCCCTTCCTCATGCAGCCCCGTGAAGGAATACGGTGAGGTGCGAGGTTTAAAGGCGCCGCCCCTCAACATGGCTGCGCCGCTGGCCTTGACCGATCTGGCCACTTCGATAATCTGGGCTTCACTCTCTACCGAGCATGGTCCCGCTATAATTTGAAACATGCCCTCGCCAATGATTGCGCCGCCGATATTTATCATGGTGTCTTCCGGATGTACGCTCCTGTTTACAGCTTTATACGGCTCAGTCACGCGTTTGCCATAATCTATAAAGTCATGGTTTTGAACCACCGCATCCATGTCTATGGCCGCCGTGTTGCCGATCAAACAGACCACCGTATGCTCGGTGCCAGTACTTAAGAATGTTTGGAAACCGCCTGACTCGATGTGCCGTTGAAAACGCTCAATGATTTCTTGAGGCACCTCAGGTTTTAATACAAATATCATTTACCTGCCTCCTGATTGTTATCTAAAATTTCTGACATTGCGGATGATAGCTTTGATTTTCACGTCGTCTTTCACGCCGTCGGTCTCCACCCCGCTGCTGACATCAACACCATAAGGACGGCACCTGCCGATGGCCTGTATAATGCTGCTCCCTTCCAATCCACCGGCCAGAATGAACGGCTTTTTTAGAGCAGGAATCATGGCGTAATCGAATGATTTCCCGCTGCCTCCGTATTGGTCTTTTTGGTAAGCATCCAGCAAGAGCAGATCACAGGGCAGTTGCTCGGCCTGCAGCACCTGCGCCGGGCTCTGTACCCGTACCGCCTTGATCAGCGGGCAGTCTATCTTATGCTTGAGCTCCTCCACATAGCCTTCATTTTCATCCCCATGCAGCTGAACCAGGTCTATGACTCGACTTGTGCAGAGATTTACTATTGAGCCCACCGGGGCATTGACAAAAACTCCCACTGCCTTAATGCGGCTATCAAGAGCGGCTTTCAGCCGGCCGGCCTGTTCCGCTGTCACCTGCCTCCTGCTAGGGCAGAACACGAACCCGATGTAGTCCGGCAGCCAGCGGTTTACAGACTCTATGTCTTCCCGCCGGGTCAAACCGCATATTTTTATTCTGGTCATCGGCCCTGACCCCGCAATTCTGTTAAAACGGCTTGCTTATCGGGACTGCGCATGAGCGTTTCCCCAATCAGGACGGCGTTGACTTTGACCTCCCGCATCATTGCCACATCAGCAGCAGTTTTTATTCCACTTTCCGCCACGAAGAGGATCTCTTTGGGCACCAGGCTGCGCAGCCTGACACTGTTGTTGATATCTACGCTAAAATCCTGAAGATTGCGGTTGTTTACCCCGATAACCCGGGATCCGGCGGCTAAAGCAGCCTCAACTTCCCATTCATCATGGACTTCTACCAGGGCGGACAGGCCGAGTTCATCACAGATAGACAGGTATTCTCGTGCGGTCTTCACATCCATAAGGCTCATGATAAGAAGAACCGCTGCGGCGCCCAGAACTTTGGCTTCAAAGACTTGATAAGCGTCAATGACGAAATCTTTGCGAAGCAGCGGGATGGAAACCGCATCCTTTATCTGCGCTAAATAGTCGTCCCGGCCCAAAAAGAACTGCGGTTCCGTAAGAACGGAAATGGCGTCTGCCCCAGCCGCCTCATAGTCTCTGGCAATCTGTAAATATGGAAAATCAGCCGCAATCACCCCCCGGGACGGCGAAGCCTTTTTGACTTCACAGATAAAACCGATATCCCGCTGCTGCAGGGCTTTTTCAAAAGGAAAACCGGTTGGCCTATTGATTTTCATAACTTCCTGTTTAACCTTTTCCAGGGGCAGCGCCGCTTTCTTGCCCTCGATTCTCTCTCTGGCCGCAGCCGCGATGGCATCCAAAATCATGGCGCCACCTGCCTGGTCAGGCGTCGAAATTCGTCCAGTTTCTCCGCGGCTTTTCCGCTGTCGATAATGTTTTCGGCCATATTAATGCAGTCCGCTACGCTGCAGTTGTCGATGCCCAGGTACAAAGCCATGGCCGAGTTCAAGACCACCACATCGCGCCTGGGTCCTCCTTCCCTGCCGGTTAGGATATCGGTGGTAATCCGCGCATTTTCTGCCGGGCTGCCACCCGCCAAATCATTCAGTGCGCAGCGCTTTAATCCGAATTGTTCCGGGGTAATCTCATATTGAGTCAACGTTCCATACCTTATTTCACATACATGGGTCTCGCCGGTCAGGGTGGCTTCATCCATCCCTTCTTGTCCGCTCACTACCAGCCCCCTGATTACACCAAGATTGGAAAGGACTTGAGCCAGGGGTTCAACCAGCTTGCGGTCGTACACCCCCATCAGCTGCATGGTGGCTCCGGCCGGGTTGGCCAGGGGGCCCAATACGTTGAAAATGGTGCGAACCCCCATTTCTTTACGGACCGGTGCGGCATATTTCATCGAGGTATGATAGAGCTGGGCAAACATGAAGCAGATGTTGCAGCTTTTTAGTACTTCCTCACTCTGTTCGGGCGTCAGGTTGAGGTTTATCCCCAGGCACTCCAGAACATCGGCCGCACCGCTCTGGCTGGATACCCCGCGGTTGCCGTGCTTTGCCACCGGTACACCCCCCGCCGCAGCCACAAAGGCGGAAGTGGTGGATATGTTAAAAGTATTGGTGCCGTCCCCGCCGGTCCCGACTATATCGATGCAATTGCGCACCGGGTTTATTCTCAGTCCTTTCTCACGCATCACGGTAGCACAGGCGGTGATTTCCTCGACAGTTTCGCCCTTCATCCTCAAGCCGGTCAGAATAGCGCCAATTTGGGCCTGGCTGGCAGTGCCGTCCATGATGGCGTGCATGACTGATTTGGCTGTGGCAAAATCAAGATCCCCGCCGTTTATCACTGTTTGGATGGCGTTTTTCATCATGTTATTCTCCTCCTATATTCTTAAAAAGTTGTCTAAGATTACATGCCCCAGTGGAGTCAGGATGGATTCTGGGTGAAACTGAACTCCGTAAAGCGGATATTCCCGGTGCTTTACGGCCATAACCTCACCGGCCTCATCTGTCGCGATCACCTGCAAAGGGCTGTCAACCGTCTTTTCCTGTGCTGCCAGCGAATGATAGCGCCCCGCCTCAATTTGCCGGGGAAGGCCTTGGAAGAGCAAACAGCTGTTGTCCAGAATGATGGTGCTCTTCTTGCCGTGCATCAAGCGTTTGGCATGAGTAATTTTGGCTCCGTAGACTTCGCAAATAGCTTGATGTCCCAGGCAAACCCCCAGAATAGGGATTCTTGCCGCCAGACAGCGGATCACGTCTTCGCAGATGCCGGCATCCACGGGGTAGCCAGGGCCGGGAGAAAGTATGAGATGAGAAGGGTTCAGGTTATCGACCTCAGATACGGTCAATTCGTCATTGCGGATTACCCTGATATCCGGATTGATGCCGCCGGCCAGCTGCACCAGGTTATAGGAGAAGCTGTCGTAGTTGTCTATCAGCAAAATCATAGCTCATCAACCTCCGCTGCCTGGCGTATGGCGTTAATCACCGCCAGGGCTTTATGGCCCGATTCTTCATACTCCTTCTCAGGTATGCTGTCAGCCACAATCCCTCCGCCCGCCTGCACATAGACCAGGTTGCCTTTCTTAACGGCCATGCGGATGGCGATACAGGTATCCATATTTCCGCTGAAATCGATATATCCCAGCGCACCCCCGTATATGCCCCGCGGTTCAGCTTCTAATTCTTCTATTATCTGGCAGGCTCTGATTTTGGGCGCCCCGGACAGGGTTCCGGCCGGCAATACGGCTTCAATGGCCTTGAATCCGTCATACCCGGGCAGGATATTGCTCTCTACCTGTGAGCAGATATGCATGATGGTTGAGTAGCGGTGCACCGCCAAATAATCTGTAAGCTGGACTGAGGAAAACTGTGATATTTTGCCCAGATCGTTGCGGCCCAGGTCAACCAGCATATTATGTTCCGCCAGTTCTTTTTCATCAGCCAGCAGCTCGTTTTCCAGGCGCTTGTCCTCTGCTGCGGTTCTTCCCCGGGGCCGGGAACCTGCTACCGGGAAAGTAGTAAGCCGCCCATTTTGCAGCCGCACCAGGGTTTCGGGGGAAGTGCTCATTATTTCATCGCCGTCCACATACAGGTAGACCATGTATGGCGATGGATTGGTGGTGCGCAGAACCCGGTAGGCGTTGAGCAGGCTGCTGTGGTAAGGAGCTGAAAACCGCCGGGAAATAACGGCCTGGAAGATATCCCCCTCATAAATGTATGTTTTGGCCCGCTCCACCATAGCGCAGTACTCACTTTTGCTGACATTGCAGGTAAAGTTAACTTTTCTCTCACTCTTTTGCCGGGGAAGCTTTTGCTCGGCACAGGTCAGACTGGCAATTGCCTCTAATTCTGCAACAGCCCGGCCGTAATTCTCCAGCAAATTATCGGTCCTTACATTGACGACAATACAGATTTTCTGCTTGAGATGATCATAGGCCACTACCTTGTCAAAGAGCATAAGATCAAAATCGTTGCAGTCGCCCCGCTTAATTGACAAGCTGGGCTCCGCGTAAGCGATCATGGCGTAAGCCCAATAGCCCACGAATCCCCCGGTAAAAGGCGGCATATCGGGAATCCGGGGAGATCGGTAGCCCTGCTGAATCACCCGTAATACCTCATAAGGATGATCGGTCTTGATTTCTCTAAACTCGCCATTGTTCTCGATAATAACCGCGTTTTCTTTACAGGACACCCTCATTACCGGGTCGAAGCCCACAAAAGAATAACGTCCCCATTTTTCACCTCCTTCTATACTCTCCAACAGGAAATAGCGCTTGCTTATGCCGGAGACTTTTCTGAGCAATGCAATTGGAGTAATAACATCCGCGTAGATTTCCCGGCAAATCGGGATAATACTGTATTCACCGGCCAGAGACTGAACACTCTCCAAGTCAGGTCTGATCATCAGCTTCACCTCATTTCATGGTTTGAACATCCAGGTCAAAAACAGGCTGGGCCAAGGCATAAAAAAAGCTCTTATCCCTAAAAGGGACAAAAGCTCAAACTTCTGCGGTGCCACCCTGATTGGCGATAAATCGCCCGCTCATTTTGCATACCATCATATGCACCCCACTGATAACGGACAGGGTTCCCGTCGGCGTCTACTCCCATCGTTTCGAGCCGCCCTCGCAAGTCCATTCAGTATATTCCGGCATACCGCATTTCCACCGGCAGCGGCTCTCTGTAACGCTTTCTTAAACCTACTTCTCTTGCTCATCGGTTTATGCTTGTCGTGAATAAACAGATTTTATCATCTATCTGTTATTGCGTCAATGATTTGGATTATATTTGGGTTTGGCAAGCGGGACGGTTTTGAAACCCATACCAGGAAAAATACACGCTGCCAGGCAGGGAATAATACTGCTGCCCTGTTTAAGGCAGAATTTCGCCTGACCCTTAAGGTCCAAACCGCAGTGTACTCGGGTGAAAACTATCTTGCCGCCACAACCTGTTTGCGATGGCAATCTCGGCAGCAACCCATCGCCCCCCCAAATTTAACCGCTGAGGAGTTTTGCCCTCTAAAAACTAAATAGGTTCCAATTTGTTTTCCGGTTTTCCGGCTTCAATCAACACCTTATTGCCTAACATGAAAAAACCTTCCACAAGTATTAATAGGCCGGTTCCCAGCAAGAGCCATTCGATTCTGATCATGTCGGCTGCCGGTCCATACACCAGCATAGCCAGAGGCATAATGGAGCTGGATATCATATTTAAAACACTGAATACCCTCCCCAAAAAATCTGTTTCCACCTTCTCTTGCAGTAATACGATGAAGGGGGTGTTGAACATGGGCAGAACCATGCCGACCATCCCCATAATAGCAAGGTAAATCCAAAATATAGGGACAATTCCCAGTGCAAAGGTGCCTACTGCGATGACCACAACTGAGGTTATCATAGTGTGAAGTCGGTTTTTGAAACCGCCCCAGGCGGCGATGATTATGCCCCCTGCCATCATCCCGACAGAAAAGGCCACCTCAATGGCAGTCAGACGCCAGACCTCGGCCCCGAAGCTGCGTGTTACCTGCAGCGGGGTCAAAAATGATAACGGGGCCGCCAATATAAAAAATATCCCGCAAAATATAAAAAGGGTTCTTATAAACCCGTGATTGCTGATGTACCTGAGGCCTTGTTGCATATCGCCAAAATAGCTGATGTCAGACTTCTGAAGCGCTTTGGCATGGAGTTTGACATTCAGCAAAGATAATATAAAGACCGCTATTGCCGCTGTTACTACGTCGATAAAAAATATGGCTTCGATGGTAGCCAGAGTCAAAAGCGCTCCGCTGAGCAGAGGCGAAACCAGGAAAACCAGAGATTGAATGCTGCTGTTTACCCCGTTCACTCTGGTAAGCATGTCCTCAGGGACTAAATCGGGAAGAATTGCTCCCAGCGCAGGGGTCTGAATACCGGTACCGATGGAGCGTATAGCAGATGCTACAAAAAGCAGCCATATCGAACCGTGGCCCATGATAAACAGAATTGCTAAAATCAATGTAGTTATCGCTGTTAAAGAATCTGAGGCTATAATGAGCAGCTTGCGATTATAGCGATCGGCCCATACCCCGGCAAACGGGGAAATAAAAAAAGTGGGTACAAATCCGCAAATAATAGCGACAGTCATCATCACACCGGATTGGGTCTGCAAAGTGATGTACCAGGTTATAGCATACTGAACCAGCATCGATCCAAACAATGATATATTCTGGCTGGCTAAAAATGTAACAATGTTCTTTTTCCAATTATTGTGCATGTATAAAAACAACTTCTCCTTTAGCTTTTAATTACCCAATCATCAGTTGAAAAATCCGCTCGGGCTATCTTTCCTTATGAGCAATCATACTACAAAAGCCAACTGTAGGCTTTATTTTAATAATCGGAAATATCAGTAACGACATGGCTATAGTGCCATACAGTTTTTTTTACCTTGTCTTATCCATGCTGTTAAAGGACTATATAGTTTGTCAGATTGGCCTATAGATTAATTTGTTAATTAATGCCTTAATGGAGAATATATATGTAGTGGAAAAAACCTGGTACTTATGGGAAAGAAAAGCTCAACAAATAATACTTTTAATTAATCTGGTTACAATATTTGCATCCCCTGGATCCCTATTTTCAGGGTGTTCTAATTATAAATTTACATATTATGGTGTATGAAATAGACTGGGTTTATAGGATGTCGTTTTCAGAGTGGAATGTGGCCGATATTAAAAAGGGGGCATGTGGTCTTGAAAAAAGTTGTAATTTTAGGGACTCTTGATACCAAGGGCGCGGAATTCAAGTTTATCAAAGACATCATTGAATCCCAAGGTGTACAAGCGCTGGTTGTCAACGCCGGAGTGCTGGGTATCCCCCACTTTAAACCGGATATATCCAACAACATAGTTGCCGAAGCTGGCGGTACGGAACTGGCCGAACTTATCGCAGCCAATGACAGAGGCCGGGCTGTGGATGTGATGATGAAAGGCAGTGCGAAAGTCGTCTCCGAGCTGGAAAAACAAGATATGATCGCGGGCATAATAAGTCTGGGCGGAACCGCCGGCACCACCATCGGCACCCATGCCATGCAAGCATTGCCGGTGGGAATCCCCAAACTGATGGTTTCAACGGTTGCCTCCGGAGATACCAGGCCTTATGTGGGAAACAAAGACATCACTATGATGTACTCCGTGGTAGACATCTCCGGGATAAATTCGATATCCTCAAAAATCCTGGCCAACGCCGCCTTTGCCATTGCCGGCATGGCAAAAGGGGTTACTCCGGTCCTGGAGCATGAAAAGCCCCTCCTGGCAGCCACCATGTTTGGGGTGACAACGCCCTGCGTTACTGCAGCTCGTGAATACTTGGAGTCAAAAGGCTACGAAGTACTGGTTTTCCATGCTACCGGAGCTGGCGGAGGATCGATGGAAGCCTTAATAACTGCCGGCTTTATAAAAGGCGTATTGGATATCACCACTACAGAATGGTGTGATGAACTGGTGGGCGGGGTCTTTAGCGCAGGTCCCCATAGACTGGAAGCGGCAGCACAGATGGGAATTCCTCAGGTGGTCTCAACAGGTGCACTGGATATGGTCAATTTTGGTCCTATGGATACGGTTCCAGCACAGTTCAAGGACAGGAAGCTCTATAAACATAATGCCACGGTTACTTTAATGCGTACCACGGTTGATGAAAACCGGCAGTTGGGCCTGATTATCGCTGACAAGCTGAACATGACCACCGGAGCAACCGCGCTGTTTTTACCGCTGAAAGGGGTTTCACTGATTGATGCCGAAGGTCAGCCTTTCTATGGCCCTGAAGAAGACCGGGCTCTGTTTGATGCCCTGAGAGACAACATAAATCAGGATAAAGTTGAGTTGATAGAGATGGACAATAATATCAATGATGAAGCATTTGCTCTGGCGATGGCTAAGAAACTGGTTGATATGCTGGAAAAATAATCAAAGGGGGTCTTCATGCTGTGGCGTGGACTATAGAAAAAGTGCGGGCAAGGCTGCAAGAACAGATTAAAGCCGGCCGGCCGCTGATAGGCGCAGGTGCCGGAACCGGCATTTCTGCCAAATCGGCCGAAGCTGGCGGTGTGGATATGATCATAATTTACAATTCAGGCCGCTATAGAATGGCCGGTAGGGGTTCCCTGGCCGGGCTGATGCCTTATGGAGACGCCAATCAAGTTGTGGTGGAAATGGCCCGGGAGGTGCTGACCATCGTAAAGGATACTCCTGTTCTAGCCGGGGTATGCGGCACAGATCCTTTCCGGGACATGGAATATTTCCTGAGGCAATTAAAGGATATGGGCTTTGCCGGGGTGCAGAATTTCCCTACAGTAGGCTTGATCGACGGGAAGTTCAGGGCCAACCTCGAAGAAACCGGCATGGGTTATGGACTGGAAATTGAAATGATCGGCAAAGCACATGAGGTTGGATTATTCACCACCCCCTATGTGTTCGATGAAGAAGATGCCAGGAAGATGGCCCAGGCAGGTGCGGATGTGCTGGTTGCTCACATGGGTTTGACCAGCAAAGGCACTATCGGGGCCGAGACTGCTATGGATCTGGATGAGGCGGTTAAGCGGGTGCAGGCCATTCATGATGCCGGAAAATCTGTTAATCCTGACATCATGGTCATCTGTCACGGCGGTCCCATAGCCGAACCGGCGGATGCGCAATATGTCCTGAGTCACACCCGGGGAGTGGATGGTTTCTTTGGTGCTTCCAGCATCGAAAGGCTTCCCACCGAAACAGCGATCAAGAACCAGACTATTGCATTCAAAAACATAAGATTGGGTCAATAGGGTAAACGAAACGGAAATCCCAAGCATAAGGCTTGAAGGGGCTGAATCCCAAATGTCATGGGAATCAGCCCCTTTATGGCAATAAATGATATAAAGAATTTTTCGCAGCATTCATTAATGTGCGGTTAATCAGCTTCCGGTTTGTACCGCCACCAGACTGACCGCACCATATTTTTCCCTTAACCGGGGTTTTTCAATTTTGCCGGTGGGATTGCGCGGAACCTCATCAAAGATTATGGCACGCGGGCGTTTGTAACGCGGCATGGGAGCGCAAAATGCCCGGATGTCTTCCTCGCTGTACTCGCAGCCCGGTTTGAGTTCGATGATGGCGGCCGAAATCTCACCGAGACGCTTATCAGGCAGGCCGATTACCGCAACATCTTTTATTGCCGGGTGGGCGCGCAGGAAATCCTCTACCTGTACCGGATAAATATTTTCCCCTCCGCTGATGATGACATCTTTTTTGCGGTCTACCAGATAAATAAAGCCGTCTTCATCCATGCGGGCCATGTCGCCGGTAAACAGCCAGCCATCCCGTAATACAGTTGCGGTGGCTTCAGGATCCTTGTAGTAGCATTTCATCAGACCAGGCCCCCTGACCACCAGTTCTCCAACCTGGCCTTGTTCTACCGAACATCCGTCCTCATCGGCGATCTTGGCCTCCCAGCTATAGCCTTGAGTTCCGATAGCCCCGACTTTATGGATATTCTCCACTCCTAAATGAACACATCCGGGCCCGATAGCCTCGCTCAGTCCATAGTTGGTATCGTAGAGATGCTGAGGGAAGTACTGCTTCCAGCGCCGAATCAAGCTGGGCGGAACCGGTTGGGCGCCGATATGCATCAGCCGCCACTGCGAAAGGTTATAATCTTCCAGCGTCAAGTCGCCTCTCTCGATGGCGTCCAGGATGTCTTGCGCCCAGGGAACCAGGAGCCAGACGATGGTGATGTGTTCTTCGGAAACGGTTTTGAGGATCCATTCCGGTTTTACGCCGCGGAGCAAAACCGCTTTGCTCCCTGCCACCAGGCTGCCAAACCAGTGCATCTTGGCGCCGGTATGGTAGAGGGGCGGAATGCACAGAAAATTGTCCTCACGATTTTGGCCGTGATGATGCTGTTCAGTGATAGCCGATGACAGCAGACTGTAATGGGTGTGCAAAATGGCTTTGGGAAATCCGGTGGTCCCTGAGGAGAAGTAGATCACCGCATCATCCTGGTCATTGATTTCGATCTCAGGATCATCCGAGCAGCAGTTGGCAGTCAGACGGTCATAATTCTCAGCGAAGCTGGGACGATTCTCCCCTGCAAAGAGGAGGGTTTTCACCTGGGGGATTTGATTGTATATGCTTTCAACCCGGCCGATGAATTCCGGTCCGAAAACCAGGGCAATGGAATCGGATAAATCCAGGCAATACTTGATTTCCTCAGCGGTGTAGCGGAAATTCAGGGGAACTGCGATAGCCCCGCTCTTCAGAATACCGAAATAAATGGGCAGCCATTCCAGACAATTCATAAGAAGTATGGCTACCTTATCACCTTTTTTGATTCCCCTCTTGAGCAGCAGATTGGCCATTCGATTGGCTTTTTCGTTGAAAACCTTCCAGGTCATGTCCCTGCGGTATTCCCCTGCCGGACTGTTTTCAATCAGTTCATACTCCAGCCAGGTGACATTGTGGCTTTCTTGGAGATCCATATTAATTTCGGTCAGACACAGTTCTGAGCCATAAATCGCAGCATTACGAGTTAAAAAATCCATTATGGGCATTTTATATTTTCCTCCCGTTCTACCGTACAACCATATAAAATGATATAAACAGCCGTACTTCAGAATAATTCCTATGACTATACAAAATTATAAAGCGACTGACATAGTTAATCAACCATCAAGTCCCCATTAGCCGTTCTGTTTGGGCAAGATATAATTCTGCATCGACATCATAAGGCCGCCTGGGCTAAAAGACGATGTTTCACCGCAACTTGTGCAGCCGCTGCATTGATATTGCATTCACCTGACGAGCTGCTTCGTAATAATTCTGAAGTGAATCAAAAAATAACACAAGGAAAGCGTCCTCCGGTATCATTCCTTGCCGTTCCAGCAGTAGGTGCAGATCTTATCCCGGCCTATTCCGATGGCATCAAGCATATCCGGCAGGTTCTGATATTCCAGCGACGAGAAGTTGAGCCGTTCGCTGATGCAATTTACCATGCGGTGGTACTTTTCGTGGGCCGGATCACAGTAGTCATCAAGATTCTCCGGCTCCCGGCCTTCAAGTTCAATAATAGCCCGTCTGGCGGCCAGATCCATTTCCGAGCGGGAAGTCGAGAAGTTTAAATATTTACAGCCGAAAACCAGCGGCGGGCAGGCCGGCCGGATATGAACCTCGCGAGCATCGCATTTGTACAGAAGATCTACCGTCTCCCCCAGCTGGGTGCCGCGTACTATGGAATCATCGCAAAAGAGCAGGCGCTTATTCGCGACCAATTCCGGAACAGGCATAAGCTTCATTTTGGCAACCAGGTTTCTTATATCCTGATCCTGAGGCATAAAACTCCTGGACCATGTAGGTGTATATTTAATAAAAGGCCGTCCAAACGGTACTTTGGCCTGGTTGGAGTAACCGATGGCGTGTCCGATACCTGAATCAGGAATTCCCGCCACCATATCTATTTCCACCTGGTCGTTTTTCGCCATGGCCGCACCGTTTCGGTACCGCATAACCTCCACATTCATTCCCTCGTAGGTTGAGGAGGGATAGCCATAATACACCCATAGAAAGGCGCAGATTTTCATTTTATCCCCGGCAGGAACGATTTTTTCAATACCATCGGGGGTTATGAGCACAATTTCTCCCGGCCCCAGCTCGTATTTAAACCTGTAGCCGAGATTGGTAAAGGTGCAGGATTCAAAGGAAATACAATAAGCTCCTTCCTTTTCGCCGATTACCAAAGGCGTTCTGCCAAGTTTATCCCGTGAGGCGTAAATCCCCTCAGGGGTCAAAAGCAGAATTGAACAGGAGCCGTCAATCAATTCCTGTGCTTTCAGCAGGCCGTCCTTAAAAGAACTCTCCTGGTCTATGATTACCGATACAAGTTCGGTAGGATTAATAGTGCCTTTACTAGTTTCCAGAAAATGCATATTTCGGCCGGTGAAAGCCTTATCCGCCAATTCATCCAAATTGTTGATTTTGCCTACTGTGGTCAGCGCATAATGACCGAGATGTGAACGCACCGTCAATGGCTGAGGTTCGGTGTCGCTTATACATCCTATACCCATGTTCCCGCTTATATTGGGCAAATCAGATTCAAATTTTGCTCTGAACTGAGTATTTTCAATGTTGTGTATTAGACTGTTAAAATTATTACCGCTCCAAATGGCCATCCCAGCCCTGCTGGTTCCCAGATGTGAATGATAATCGGTACCAAAATATACATCGGTGACGCAATCTTCTTTAGATACAACCCCAAAAACCCCGCTCAAAGTAATTACACCCCTCTTTATATATTTACACAATATTTGTTGACGCCAATAAGAATACCCTTTTAATATAACAAATCTCGAACACTTTCGCTCAGGTGCCTAGAGAATATTTTTTAGTGAGTAGTTCTTAGCCCGAGATATGGGTAAACCGTTCATAACTGGTAAGTCTAGCTATATTACCTGAACAGTGTTAAATTATCGATTCTGCCATTATCCTCCTGCATATGGCAAGTTTTCATACAGCGGTGGTATAATGAGAATGATTTTGCAAATTAAATCTAATTCGAGGAGCAAGTATTATATGACAGAATCGGATACGCCAAAAAGAATGAACAAAAAGCATATTTTTATTACAATAGGTGTTTTAATGCTGGCGTTGATTTTACTAGGTGGAACCTACGTTTATTGGCAGCTTAACAAAATAACCTATACGGCCATGGATAAAAGTAATGAGGCCCTGGGAATCAATCCGGAAGTACAGGAGACCTCTATAATTAGGGAATATCCGCCATTGAATATCGCTCTTTTTGGAATTGATCAGGAAAATCTTGATGACCCGGGCAGGGCGGATGTAATCATGATCCTTTCGATAGATAAAAGAAACCATGCCATCAAATTGTCTTCCATTATGCGGGACACTTATGTCAATATCCCCGGCCACGGGATGGATAAGATCAATCATGCTTTCGTTTTTGGCGGACCGCCATTGATTATTCAGACCATTAACAGCAATTTCGATCTAGATATCAGAGATTATGCATTCGTATCATTTGACAGTATGGCAAAGATAGTAGATTACTTGGGTGGAGTAGATATCAATGTTTTGGAAGAAGAAGTGTCCCGTGTTGAAGGGCTTACAGAAGCGGGACGGCAACATTTGAACGGTCAGCAAGCGGTAGATTACGCGCGAATCAGGTATGTAGGCAACGGTGATTACGAACGAACCGAGCGCCAGCGAAGCGTGCTTACAGAAGTGATTTATAAAGTCCAGGTAATAGACCACAATGAAGTACCCGGGTTAGTCTCCGAGTTACTGCCCTACATCGTCACCAGTTTTAGCAAAACCGATCTCATAAAAATGGGAGTAGATGCATTGACTTCCAATCTTACAAGCGTCCAACGAACTCGGATTCCTCTTGATTCAGCCTGCGAAGGTAAGACAATCAACGGCGTTTATTATTTGGTCCCCGATTTGCCGGCTAATACGGCTGCTTTGCATGATTTTATTGATAATAGATAAGACCATATAAACTGGCTACGTCCTAATGATTCTTCTAAATTCGTGCAGCTACCTTCTCCGACATACTCAAACAAGTAGTCAACTTGCCACCATAAACATGAATCAATTTGACTTTTCCTTTACTGATTACATCGATTTTGTAATCCCTGCTCATAGTAGTAGCATCTGAGTCAGCATTCTTAATTCTTACCAGAGGCCTTATGCCCAGAAAAGTATCACAAATATTATCCTGACTAACCGGCTCTTGTAAATAGTGATTGGCACAATCCAACAAGTACTTCACATCGGCATCCTGTATTTGCACATCGTCACAGGAATCTCGCTCCATCCTTTCGGTTGTCCCGATAATAGTTCTTCCCTCCGCCCAAGGGATCATGAAAAATATTCGCCGGTTGTACGTCTGCAAAAACATACAGTCCGGAACTAATGTTCGGTTAAGAACGATATGTACCCCGCTCACCTTGCTGATCCGATAGTTATGCGGCAAACGATATTTTACATTCACTTCGTCAATCCAAGGACCGGTAGCGTTAATAAGCAAAGGGGCCCCTACCTTATGTTCTCCTCTGCTATTCTTGTACATGATCTTAATTAACTTATCATCGATATTAATGGAAAACACCTGACAATTTTCCCGGATATCACAACCAAAACCGACAGCATCTCGGGCCATCTTGCGAGTCATTTCTAAGTCATTCGTTTTACCATCGTAATATAAATAAACCCGACGTAACCCCCTTGATTTAATCCCTACAAACCTGTTTAAAAAATCAGTATTACTTATGTGCCTGCAATGGTACTTCGTTTGACAAGAAAGAAGATCATAAAGCCCCAATCCCGCACGGATTATCCACCAAGGTCGCAAGCTATCATTGTATACTGGTAAATAAAAAGGCACCATCTCAACCAGATCAGGATAAAGTTCAAAAAGTCTTTTTCTATCCTTGAGAGATTCTTGAACCAAACCAACCCTTCCGGTCTCCAGATACCTTAATCCACCATGAATAAGCTTGGAGCTGTTTGATGAGGTGCCACTACCTACGGTGTGTCTTTCCAAAATACACACCTTTTTTCCATTCTGAGAAAGCAGTCTGGCTATAGCACAACCATTTATGCCTCCCCCCATGATAACAATATCAAACTGTTCCCACATTTTTATGTACCTCATATATAATGTTCACCACAATTATCCTAAACCCGATGACAAATTGAAAATTGTCTTCTTTGCTTCATTATCTCCAGAGCAAACTCCTGGCTTCAACTATAATTTTATATCTTGAGTTTTTCTTAATTTAGTTTAGTAATTGTATCGTAATTTTCATCGAAATCAGTACCAGTTTTCGACGTTGTATATAACCAGCAGGGCTTTTGGCCAATTTCATGATGGCTTTTAATCACCACCTTACGTCGTTCTAGTTCCAGTATCACAGTTGAGAATCCTATCTAGATAATAATTCATATAAACAAGGGACCTTTATCCCCAATTATAGTAGATATATTGACAAATTGGTAATCGCAGGATATAGTTGATGTAAAGTAGATAGAAGTAAAAAGGCAAACCTGTCGAAAGACAGGGACGCAAAGCTACGGGCCTAAAGTCGCAAGACCATGGCCGCCGGGTTGCCAAAAATACTGTTCTTATATTTCCTGCCCGGCAACTTATCCGAGCAGGTTTTTTACATAGACGAGGACGGCAGGGATAGATCACTTACCGATAAAGGCAAACCTGTTGAAAAGCAGGGACGCAAAGCCATGGGTCTAAGGACAGATCAGTCTATGATAGCCAGGCTACCGAAAAGGAGGATTCATGTACCTGCCTTTTCCAACGGGCCGTCCAACACAAATAAGAAAGGGGCGGTCCATTTGTTTACTAAGAAACGTCATATCATAGCGCTGACTGTCTGTCTGTTATTCTTCTTTTCCATCCAATTATCATCTACTTCGGCCAAAACCATTAAATCCAATGCTGATTCCAAGGCGGTAGCAGCAGCGAAAGCTGCCCTAGCTGATGAAAGGACCTTGAATCCGATTGAAGGCGAAGATTCAAACGTGGTTGCAATGGCGCAAAATATAGTTGATGAGGTTTCTCCCGGGGTCGAAGTAACTATATCCAAATCGTCTAACCGTCAA
>NZ_DCEA01000065.1:4530-23675 GCF_002316705.1 Syntrophomonas sp. UBA1041 | reverse complement strand
ATTCCATGGATCAACCGGGTGGACGCGCATACCAAGGGCGGATTTGCGGTTATCACCTGGCGTGCTGATGACATTAAGGATGAAAAGCTGCTGGGTCTATGAAAGGATGTGTATGATGGCCAAAGTCGCGTTTATTTGCATGCATAATTCCTGCCGTTCCCAGATTGCGGAAGCGTTGGGCAAGCACCTGGCCAGCGATGCTTTTGAAAGTTATTCGGCGGGAACGGAAATCAAACCGCAGATTAATCAGGATGCTGTCCGGTTGATGAAACAGCTTTACGGCATTGACATGGAGAAAACCCAGCATTCAAAGCTGCTTGCGGAAATCCCTCCGGTTGATGTGGTTATTACGATGGGCTGTAATGTCACCTGCCCCTATCTTCCCTGCAGGCACAGGGAGGATTGGGGACTGGATGACCCGACCGGCAAAAGCGATGAGGAGTTTATATCCGTCATCCGTATAATTGAGGAAAAAATCATGCAGCTTGCAGAAAGAATAAAAACTCTAAGGCTGCCGTAGCTTCATATCTGATATCAAGTTGCCCGTCGAACCAGTAGCGGGCGCTTTAAAATTAAATCGTATTTATTGTCTTTCCGCTATGATTATTTTTTTCATGACCATCTCGGCAACTTGCCCGGTAATATGAATACATTGAGTCATGTGGTCGGGACTGCCGAATTCGAATTTCTTTATAAGTACACGGCAGCAGGCGCTACGAAATTTCTTCTTGAACTCGTCGTGCAGTTCTTTGGCTACCCTAAACATATCGGGCATTTCAGCTTTTGGTTCGGTGCGCCCGAATTTGAGGCCCAAGGCCATTACTCCTCCTGAAAGAGCTCCACAGGCACAACCGGCAGTGCCCATACCCACTGGAAAACCGGATGCAAGTCTTACTGCTTCTGCCGGAATAGGCCGGCCCAGATAATCATTCACCACGGTAAAAACTGCCTCAGAGCAGAGATAATCGCCGTCTTTATATAAACTTTCTGCCCGTTCTTTTGCTTCTTTGATCATTGCTTCTTCTCTTTGATTGAAATCCATATGCTCACCCTCCACATAATGTTCAACACACCTTTCTAGAATCATAACTATAATTCCTTTTGGGATGTTTAAGTATAACAGTAAATTATATATCATTGGGAGGAGAAATATATATGTCCTAAAGGATCGCCAGTTAAGGAATATCTCCTTGATTGGCGGTTTATGTCATTACTGTCATTACTGCATCGGTATGTGTGCAAACCTTGTTTCCGAATCCTTTTCCAATAATAGGATAAAAACACGATTAGCATTTGACTCCTTTATTCTACAAATGTAGAATAAAACCAATGTAATTAATAATAATGCCCAACGTAATTAAGTTTTAAGGGGTATAAGATGGAAACTATAAAAAGATTGCCGGACAGCGAATTGGAGATAATGATGATCATTTGGGAGGCGGATCAGCCGGTGACGTCCGCCTATATCATGGAGAAGCTGGCTGGCGAGAAAAACTGGGCCAATACCACCATTTTAAATTTTTTGGCCCGATTAGTGGACCGGGGATTTTTGGAAATATCAAAACAGAGAAGATTTAATTATTACAAACCGGTAATAGATGAAAACGAATACTTGAAGAAAGAAAGCAAGTCCTTTCTGGAGAGAATGCATAAAAATTCCCTCACGAGCCTGGTGGCGGCTTTATACGATGGAGATGCCATCAGTAAGGAAGATTTAGAAGAGTTAAGAAAATATGTGGACGAGGTTTCAAAATGATGAGTTGGTTTTATGATCTGCTGGCTGTGAGCCTCAGCGTTACACCAATCATAATATTATTATTGTGGCTGGGTCCCGTGCTGAATAATAGATATTCCGCGCAGTGGCGGTACATCATGTGGATGATAATTTCTATAAGACTGCTGTTGCCAGTTTCTCCCACGGTACCTGTATCATTTCAATTGCCTGTGCGAGTGACTGATGGATTAACACCGTCTTACATACTCGATAAACCGTTAACAAATACAGCCAGTTTATTGGCAACTGATCCGAGTCCGGCACAAATTCTATTTGTAATTTACTTAATGGGGTTTTTAGCCTATATTTTTTACCAAATTTATACTTATGCTGCATTCCGCCGTAATGTTTTACGGTGCAGCCGCAAACCACCGGATGAGGGAATTGAAGATTTGCTGACGGAATTGAAAACCGAGCGCAACATTCAAAGGGAGATACCCGTAAGAATTTGCAAAAAAGTGTCGAGCCCCATGATAGTCGGGTTGCTAAACCCCACCCTGATACTGCCGGCAGAGTCGTTCAGCAACGCTGAATTAAGAATGATACTCGCTCACGAGCTGCTCCACCTCCAAAGGCATGATCTTTGGTACAAGCTTGTATTGATGATCACCGCTGCCGTGCACTGGTTTAACCCGGTGGTCCATTTAATGGTAAGAGAAGCCAGCCAGGACATGGAACTATCCTGTGACAACCATGTTTTGAGAGGCCTGGACCTTGATGCCAAAAAACGCTACTGCAATATTCTCCTCAACCTGGCGATTCGAAACAACAAGGCTGAAGGACCGGTTTTGTCCACCAGCATCAGGAGCAGCAAAGATACTCTGGAGACGCGAATAAAAAACATATTTGATTCAACCGGGAAAAGACCGGGAATTGTGGCTATAACAATTTTAGCGGTATGGGTCGTTGTTTCAGGAGTAACCGTTGACATTAGCGGCGCAGAGTCTTTGACGGATCCGCCGCCGCGGAATGAAGCGGTGGCAAGCCCCATAGACAACCAAAACGGAAATGAAGAGTATATTGCGGCGGGAGACAGCCCTCCCCCGGAAAAAGCCGCCGGAAACAGAGAAGCAGAACCCTATTCTATAAGCGAAAATAAGCCCAGGATAACAGCTGAGGAAAACCGCCGGGAAAACGAGGCGGACCAAAAGGCCGAAGCCTTGACCGGTGGCGGCAGTGGAGCGGAAGTTGTGGTTGTTGACCTGAATCGTTTGGAAAAGAATACCCAAGTAAATCACGATATTCAAGAAAAATCTACGGAAATATAAACAATCAAGGGGCGGGAATAAGGAGGAAATCCCCGTGAGGAAAACCGTTGGCGCTTTATTTCTAGCCATCATATTAATAATTTGTCTGGTAATGCCGGCAGGCAGAACCGAGGCCTCAACCGGCGTCCGGGTTTTTCTGCCGGAATTTAAAGTAAGCTTGAACGGCGTTGTTATCGACAACAGTTATAGCCAATACCCGTTGCTTGTCTATAAGGACATAACCTATTTTCCCATGACTTATTATGACTGCAGATTCCTGGGCCTGGAGAGCTTGTGGAACAGCCATACCGGACTGGTAGTAGTTAAAACCGATGTGAATTGGGACTATCACAAATATTCGGCTTCCGCCAAAAACAGCAGCAGTTATAATGCCCGGGTGGCTTCATTCAGGGTAACAGTAAATGGGAAGGAAATTGATAATAGTTCTGAAAAATATCCCTTGCTGCTATTTAGAAATGTCATCTATTTTCCTCTCACCTGGAGATTTGCCGTTGACGAATTTGGCTGGAATTATTCCTTTGACCACCACAACGGCTTAGTTATAAATTCATCTGCCGGCGGCTCTGCTGCCGCCCAGTTGACACTTCCCATTGTAAGCCGCGAGCTGGGAGGCAAAGGCTCATTTACGATGGCCGGGGACTATTTTTATTATGAGGGGGTGGGCGGCAAGATCTATCAGGCTCCAGTATCCAATCCTTCTGCCGGCCGGTTTGTATATCAGCTGCCGCCAAGTGGATTGGGTCATGGTTTTGCTTTGTCATCGCTGCAAACCGACAACGGCCGAGCCGTTCTAAAATATCATACCGGCGGTGTTACTATGGGCGCCGACCACCTTATCTGGTTGAAGGAGGACGGGACGGCTCAGGAAATTGACAGCGGCTACTCATCCCTGAAGATATACGATGAATATACCCTCCGGGTTGACCACAGGTTTCCGCCTTCTACCAACAACCTGCAGATAAAAAAGAACAATGAAACCGAGTATATAAAGGTAGGCGACCCGGATTATTCCTTTGGCCTGTTTATTTCAGACAATGGCACAACCCGGTCGGCGAAAACCAATGATGACTTGTATTTAATCGGCGATGAAATATATGTGCTGGGTTATGAGGGCTATTATGACAACGATCATTCCGCTGCCACCACCGGTATTTACAGAGTCAATATCAATACAAATGAAACTGTGAGATTGTGTCCGGAGGAGGCAGCGAGCTTTAAAATCATTGATGAGATGATATACTTTACCGGCCAGAATCAATTTCTTTACCAAGTTCCTTTAAGCGGCGGAAAAGCGGAGTTGCTGATTGACAAAGCGGTGGGTCTTTATGAGGTCTTGCAGGGAAAAGTATATTATTCACTGGCGGAGGACAGTCAGCTTTTCAGAATCGGCAGCGAATATTCAATCAATCCTGGAGGCCAACTCAATAAGCTTGAGATTCAAAACGGCTATCTGGCGGCAATTTTCGATAAAGACAGTCAGTCGCCCTATAAAATGATGGTTATAAACGGTGCAGGTGAAGTGCTTTATAAAACTGCTGAAAATGTGCTGTTAATGCGAATTGAAAATGGCAAAATCGTTTTCGTCAAAGATAATTAGGTGATGGCTATTAAACAAAAATTGGATTTAGGCGGCTGTTAAAATAATTATTTTTAGATTCATATTTAAATCACAGTCCGATGAAGTGGGGAGATACCGCTAATAAGCGGTATCGCTGAGAGATTATGAAAAAATTGATTATTATTCCAGCTTATAATGAAGAAAAAAATATAGATTTCGTAGTGGCCGATATTTGCCGGCATGCCCCTGAATTTGATTATGTGATTGTCAATGATTGTTCCAGAGACGGGATCCGCTCTCTATGCCGCCGTCAGGGCTACAATCACATTGATTTGCCGGTCAATTTGGGCATTGGGGGTTGTGTACAGGCCGGCTACCTTTACGCACAGAAGCATGATTATGACATCGCGGTGCAGTTTGACGGCGACGGCCAGCATGATGCCTCTTATCTGAATCCGATGTTTGAGGCGATGATGAAACAAAACAGTGATATGATCATTGGTTCTCGCTTTCTCCACGGTCAGGGTTTTCAGTCTTCAGCCCTGCGCAGAGGCGGCATTAAGTTCCTGTCCTGGCTGATCAAGGTCCTGAACAAAAAGGAGATCAGGGATGTGACTTCGGGTCTGCGGATGGTCAATCGTAAGGTTATCGATGATTTTTGCCAGTATTACCCCAATGATTATCCGGAACCGGAGACGCTTTCGGCCTGCCTGCGCAAGGGTTACCGGGTGGATGAGTTCCCTGTGGAAATGCGCCAGCGTCATGAAGGGCAGTCGTCTATCAATATACCCGGCTCAGTCTATTATATGGTCAAGGTCAGTCTCTCCATACTGATCGACCGTTTCAAAATGTAGGCCTAGGGATATTGGGAAATAGGAGTTTACATCATGAGTATAAGATTACGCATACTGATTCTGCTCATTTGTGCCGCGATTTTGCTTTATTTTGTGGATATGATCAGAAAAGATAAGATAACTTTAAAATATGCGCTGCCGTGGCTGATTTCTTTGATGGGCGTCATGCTCCTGGCGGTTTTCCCCGGTTTCATCAACTGGGTTGCACAGCTGCTCGGGGTGGCAACGCCGGTTAACGCGATTTTTTTTATTGTCATTCTTATGATGCTGATGTTTATTTTCCTGATCTCTCTGATTAGTTCGCGGAATACCCAACGAGTGATCCGGCTGGTACAAGAAGTGGCCTTGCTGAAGAAGGCCTTGGCTGATCAGCAGGAAGACCGGAAAGATGATGAAGAGCATATATGCGGTATTTAAGAGCCAATTGGATAGTCTATATCTTTTGGCTGACGTTTTCGCTTTTTTTGGCGGACCTGTCTTATTATTTTAATATGCGTGCTATGGGAGTGGAACGGGGCTGGGGATATGCGGTGTGTTTTCTGGCCGTTGCCCTGATTTCTCTGCTGCTGGCTATGCTCTCCGGGTCTGGTCGGAGGCTTTTGATTGGCAGGGTCATGCTGTGGGCACTGTTCTCAATCATTGTGACCTTTCTCTTTTTTGCCAAGCCGCTTTTGTATACGGCGGACGGCTTATGGCTGACAGGCGCCCATCTGCCTATTTTTGGTGTGATGACCGTTTTTGTCGGGATTTATGTCTTGCTCAGCCTGAGTGCGCTAAAGAAACTGAAGATGGATGCGATTCGGCCTCTTGCTCATCCGGAGGTGAGGAATCCTTTAGGCCATGTGTTGATTTTGTTTGTTTTTCAGGTCTTGGTTTTCAGCCTGTATATGGCGGCGCTTAATCCGGGGAATATGTCCTATGACACCTTTAATCAGGTCAGCCAGATTGCCGGGGTGGTGCCTTACAATACCTGGCATCCCCTCGGTCATACCCTGTTTATCGGTCTGCTGTTGAAGATTTGGCCTGACATGGCCGTAGTGACGATTTTTCAGATTTTGTTCTTTGCTTTTGTGACCAGCCGGTTTTATGGGACGCTGATTCAGTATCGGGTGCGCTTGCCGCTGGTGTACGCCCTGGCTATGGTGATAACCCTGCTGCCCGGTACCGGCATCAATGTGGTGACCCAATGGAAGGATATCCCTTATACGGCGGCCTTGCTGTGGGGGACAAATATTCTTTTGCTGATGTGTCTATCCACAGACTATTTTTCTAAAAAACGTCACGGGCTGGAGTTTGTGGTGTGTACCTTGGCCATATGTTTGTTCCGGCATAACGGGATTCTGACCTTTGTGCTGATGCTTATATTCGGTCTGGTCTATATTGGCCGCTATCGGGATCACAAAAAGAGTATAAACTTTGGGGTATCAACTGCCCTGATTCTGGTGACGGTTTTTATCGTCAATGTGGTGACGCCTGCGCAGCTCGATGCCAATCCCAATCCGCCGGGTATGAAACTGCGGCCCATTTATCAGGGGCTGGGGGCGGTGTATTTTTCCGGACGTGAAGCCAGCATGAATGAGGGAGCCCGTCAGCTGGTGGAGTCAGTGGCGACGCCGGAGCAGCTCAAGGAGTTTTATAATCCCTATTTTGCAGATACTTATTCCAGCAATATCCCCCGGTTTTTAAATAATTTGTCCGCAGTCGGCACCGGGGCAGCGCTCGCCAGCTATGTCTCCACTATGAGACAATTTCCTGATATCGTCTTAGGGGATAAGTTCAATTTGGCTGTGACCATGTGGTCGGTGACACAGGATCCGTTCAGTTACAATAATAATTATACTACGGCGATAGAGCCGGAAATGCAGTCGGTGTTTGGTGTTCAGCGGCATGAAAATATGCTGACCGACAGCGTCAATACCTATGCTGAGAAGACGACCCATCAGTATCTGGCCAATACATTTTTATGGCGAGCCGGGTTTTGGCTGGCAATTATCTGTATTTTGCTGCTGGCGTTGATTATCGAGAGAGATCGGCGGGTAGTGCTCTATATTCCAGTGGTCGGTAATGCGGCGGTGGTCTTTCTGACCATGCCGGCCCAGGATTATCGGTATCTGTGGTTTATTGCGCTGATCTGTCCGTTTTTGGTTCTTTCGGCGCTGCTTCCATTACCCGAACGGAAGCGGCGCATCGAGGTACTTTAGGAGCAAATCCGATGGAGAGAAGAGAGAAAAGCATGGTAAATTTTATAGCGTACATATTTTTTACGGTAGGCGGCCTGTTCCTGATGAAGCTAAGCGGGCAGCCCATCGGTTTTATTCTGCAGAATGGCGTATTTCATCTCGATATTAGCGGCAAGATGGCTTTGGCCCTGGTGATGTATGCCACCAGTTTTCTGATCTGGACAGGGATTGTGGCGAATAGTGAGCTGAGTTTTATTGTGCCGTTCTCATCAGCGATTGTGAGTATACTGTCGGTGCTTTTGGGGCTTTTGGTTTTCCAGGAAGACTTGAATCTGTATAAAATCGTCGGGATCGCTCTGGCCGTCTCCGGGGTGATGTTGATGAATTATCAATAAAAGCAGAGTGCCGGACTGAAAGACCAATGCTATGCTGCCAGGCTGGGGAAAGAAGATTTAAGTGTCCAAGATCCCTGGGGTCTTGCAAGAGAGATTTTGTGACTCCCTACGGGTTTCTATATGCTCCCGGCAAGGCCGGCTGGGTCAATACCTTAAATTAAAGAATGACACCGTGAAGGCATCCCGTATGTTGGGGTGTCATCCCCGTGTTTCATCCGGGTCATCAAGAGCTGCTATTGCAATAAAAGCTTTTAGAATGGACTTGATGGCTTTATCTTTTCTAAAAACCAAACTTAAATAATCAACGTCAAAATAATGTCCCATTGATATAAACCTGAAATCCCTCTGGGCAAAGGCCGGTAGATCGCTAACTATCGTCGCAAAGGAAATCCCCAGACCCATTTCGACGTAAACAGCACTCAGTTCGATATTAGAGGATTCCATGATTACCCGATAGGTTAAACCGCTTTCGTCAAAATACCTCTCCAGCTTTTTGCGGGGAGTTGAACCTTTCGGGGGCAAAATCAAAGGGTATTGCGAAATATGATCCAGGCTCACCTCTGTCACATCCAGGAGAGGATGCCCCACGGGTATCATCATCACCGTCTCAACCTTTTTCCAGCGGATTTTTTCTAAATTTGACGGGACTGCAGATTCCAGGGTTATCCCCAGATCAACCTCGCCGTCATGAATCATCTCTAAAACATTGTTCTGGGGCCGGTCAAAAAGCGACAGCTCGATCTGCGGGTATCGCTGGATAAATAACTCTATTTTGGGGGGCAAGAGCTGGCTTAAAGTAGTGAACGGAGCAGCGATGCTCAGTCTTCCCTTGTGCAGTCCTTTCAAATTCCCGATGTCTTCAAGCAGTATTTCGTAATTGGTAAACAATTGCTGCGTAAAATCAAACAGCTTTTCCCCTGCAGGGGTGAGCAAAATCTTGCGCTTGCCGATCCTTTCAAAGATTTGACAATCCAATTCCGCTTCGAGTTTTTTGATTTGTTGTGTCAAGGCGGATTGGGTACGAAAGGTTAGCTTGGCCGCTTTAGTAAACCCTCCGGATTTAACGATATGATAAAAGCCGATCAACTGCTGCCACTCCATAAAATACCTCAAAAATCATTAGAATTATTGATAATATTTGTTATTATTATTAATTTGTTTAATCATAAACCCTGTGTTACTATCTGGTCAAGAATAGACCGGGAGGGTAAAGCTATGAAACAGAGTATTAAGGAGTTTGCATTGGGTTTAGGGGTTGACGATGTCGGCTTTGCGGCTGTGGCCGATTATAACAGTCCAAGGTCTCCCCGGATCGAGACGATTTCTCCGGCCATTAAATCAATAATTGTTCTGGCTTACAAAGAACTGTCTTCCTGTGACAGCCAGGATAAAGATACTGCCATGGCCGGCAGACAGGCTGTGTATGAATTTGCGCGGACAGCAAACTATCGATTGGCCAGATATCTGGAAAGCAAATATAACGCCAGAGCTTATGCGGTGCCAGGTTCGAACCCTTTCGCCATGTTGAAAGAAACCGGTGGGGCGGTGGGCCAGGTCTCTCTGCGGCATGCCGCTAAAGCCGCAGGACTGGGCGTATTTGGCCGGCACAACCTGATCATCCATCCCCGCTTTGGAACCCGCGTCAACTTCTCGGCAGTTCTCAGTGATCTGGATCTGCCTTCTGATCCGCCCCTGACGGATGAGCTATGCACTGACTGTAATATTTGCGTTGATGAGTGTCCGGCCAGAGCATTGGATGAAGAAGGAAAGACAGTTGTCAATGAATGCTTCAAGACTTGTCAACCTTACGGTTTGGGGGCCAATATCGCATTTTGGAAAAAGATACTGGCGGCTTCACCAGAGGAACAAAAGCGCATGATGGGCAGTGTTGATTATTGGCGTCTTTACCAATCCATTCTGGTGGGGAACCAGTATTATTGCTTTAATTGTATGGCTTCATGCCCAATTGGAACTGAAATCTAATCGATTGGAAAGGCCAACCGGGCCTTGCATTAATTGCGGTCCAAAATGCCAAGCTATATAAAGCATTCTGAGTCCGGAGACGTTGGGCTTGATGCAGCGATCACAATATAAATGAAAGGGGTCTTTTACATGGGTCCAATCATGGCTATCAAAATCAATGACCGGCCCGACCATGCGACCAATGTGCAGGAGATCTTAACCAAGTATGGGTGCAATATCAAAACCAGGGTGGGATTTCACGATGTCAGTGAAGACCAGTGCTCGATGGATGGTTTGATTATGCTGCAGTTGTTTGGGAAGGAGAAAGATATCCAGGCCTTGTTCGATGAGCTGGACACAGTTGAAGGGGTAAAGGTCAAGTTTATCGATTTTTAAATTACATGGCGACAGACGGCCTTGGTTAGAAGTACCTCTTCGGTTAAAATTGAGTCTGTCAAAACACGCAAATCAAGATGAAATGAAAAAATACAGGGCTGACAAAAGCCCTGTATTACTTTTCTGAAGGGCGCATGGAGGAGAAAGGAGGCCTTGACCACTATATCGGGGTGGCGACTACTGAGCCGATTCCTAATAATATGGCCCGGCTTGAAGTGGCAGTTTCAACCTGGGCGGTTTGACCTTATATCGAGCTGAAAAACAACCAGAAGTGGCTGCTGCTGCCCGCCAGCACAAACAGGTGAAAGATTTCGTGAAAACCAAACCCCTTTAGATTCAGGCGGGGAAAACGGGTGGCATAGATCAATGCCCCCACGCTGTAAAACAACCCGCCTGCCACCAGCCAGACCAGGCCGGAAACGGCCAGGGACCTGGAGAGCGGAAGAATGGCCACTGCCACCACCCATCCCATCAAAACGTAGCTAAGGGTGGACAGCCAGCGGGGCGCCGAGATCCACAGCAATTTGAAAACCAGCCCGGCGGCGGCCAATGACCATATAGCCGCCAGCATTCCCCAGCGCCACCCGCCGGAGAGGAAGATGACGCACACTGGAGTGCAAGTTCCCGCGATAAGCATATAAATCATGATGTGGTCCAGGCGGCGCAAGGCCTCGATCACCTTCTGGGAGGATACTATCAGGTGATAGAAACCGCTGGTGGTGTAGAGCAGAAACATGCTCACCGCAAATACTGCCAGCGATATGTAAGCCCCGGGTTTGCTGCCCTCAGGGAGGCGCAGCAAAAGCGCGATCAAGGCCAGGATCGACAGGATGGCTCCTGCGAAATGGCTGTAGCTGCTGAAGGCTTCGCGCGGTCTGGCAAAACTATGCAGGATTTCACGCCAAAGATTCCGTGATGGTTTTTGCTTCACTATTCATTACCTCATCAAAAAGAATAGACTCACCGGGATAACAGTACGGACGACAGACACGACTATTATTTAAGGAAGTTATTATATCATAACATAGTGGTCAATAGTATCAATAGCCGGATGAGTCAGAGCGATTTTGGCGAATTTTCATGACGATATAAGCGATGATCAATGCGATCAGCGCGGCCAGGATTATCAGGTCAAACTCTTCAAAAACCTTGCGCACCTGATCCCAATTCTGACCCAATTTCAGGCCCAGGTAGACGAATATGATGCTCCACGGGGTAGAGCCCAAGATGGTATAAACCAAAAAGCGGCGAAAATCCATACGGGAAATGCCGGCCGGCAAAGAGATAAAGGTCCTTATCACCGGCAGCAGCCGGGCCCAGAATACCACTTGATGCCCGTAGCGGGTAAACCAGCGGTCAGCGGTTTGCAGGTCATGCGGCGAGACCAGGAAGTAGCGGCCATATTTCAATATAAACGGCCGTCCTCCCACTGAACCCACCCAGTAGGCGATACATGAGCCGATAGTGCCGCCCAGGGTTCCAGCCAGTACCGCCTGCCAGTATCCCAATATGCCCCGGGAAACCATGTATCCCCCATATGGCAATATAATCTCCGAAGGTATGGGGATGCAGGCGCTTTCTAAAGCCATGCCGATAATCAGGCCCCAATACCCCCAGGCATCAATGTATGTTGTAGCAATATGATATAGATATTCAAGCAATTCCATAAATTATACCCCATTCACAAAACAACCGGGATCAACCCGGAAAATATCATTTATTTTCTTATAATACAACATTTTGAGCGCAATCTGAAACCCACTTGATCTAGAAATGTGAAAATTAAGGCTGCCGCGATTCTTATGAACCGGGACAGCACGGTTTTTGCCGTAGAACCTCGCCTTCAGTTTACCGGGCATGATTATATTTTGTCGGGATAAATCTGGTATCCTGCCGGGATCACCGGCCTAAAGGCTTCTCACGGGTATGGGCGCCGCTGGGCAGCATCCGGGCTGGTAGAGGTGCTCGCCCTACCAGTAGGAGAAACGGTTGACAATGTCTTCTGCAGTGGGGTAGCCGCTGCCAGTGTTGATGATGCATGGTTTACCGTTAACTGCCGAGATGAATGGAACATGCCCCATATTATTAAAGAAGTGACTGGCTTTAAGCCGTAAGGCGCTTTTTCAAACGCGGATGGCGGCGACGCCAATAGCTGTACAGTGCGATAATACTAACTACGATTGCCGCCAGGATGAGGCTGAAGTCGGCAAGGTCAGACTTGATCAGGGTCAAGGCTTTGGAGCCCAAATACATAACCAGTAAGGCTTCTCCAAAAAAACGCAGCCCCCGGCCGACCAAAGCAGCGATGATGAATTTGGGGAAATGCATGGAAAATGACCCCGCCGAAATGGTAAAGATTTTGAAGGGCAGGGGAATCAATGCCGCGATAAGTATAGCCCAGCCTCCATAACGGTTGAAAATAATCTTGATGCGAGCCAGACTGCGCCGCGAGACCAGTTTTTTAAGCAGCGGCTTGCCGATGCAAGAACCCAGGTAATAACCGAATGCTGACCCGCAGATAGACGTGGCGGTGGTGAGTAAAGCCAGGAGCAATGCCCAATGCGGCATGGCCAGACTCAAGGGGATGAGAAAGAAATCGGGTGCCAGAGGCAGAAAAGAAGATTCCGCAAAAGCAGTGAAGAGCAGCCCCCAAATGCCGTATTGTTCTAAAAGGCGAACTATTGATTCCCACATACGAGTATATGTTCCTTATTATATTGATAGATGCCATGTTATTATTCCGACACCGGTTGCGGAAAGCATGATCACTGACTACAAACTGTACCGAAAAAATATAGAAAATATATATGACGGTATCAGCTAAAAATAAGCTTAGCATCAGTATATCATAGAATGCAGCCCGGGTTGATGCATAACGGCCACAACTGTATGCTTGCAAAATCGTAGTATGATTTTGGGTGGAGTGATTTATTGCCAGGAAATCAGGTAAATTGAAGCCATTATTGAGAAAAAAGCTGGAAATCAGTAGAATAGTAAAAGACCCTGAAGATGATTGTCTAGGAGGCTGGCAGAATGCATAAAAGGTTGTTTATCCCGGGTCCGGTTGAAGTGCGCCCGGAAGTACTACAGAAGATGGCAAGCCCCATGATCGGGCACCGCAGTAAAGACGCCTCGGCTTTGCAAGGCCGCATCAGCGATAAAATGAGAACCCTGTGGTCCACTCAGCATGAAATCCTATTATCGACCAGCTCCGGCAGCGGATTGATGGAAGGAGCGGTAAGATCCTGCACGGCCAGGAGAGCGGCGGTTTTTTCCGTTGGCGCGTTCGGTAAAAGGTGGTTTGATATTGCGTCCAATAACAATGTTCCGGCTGATTTATTCGAAGTGGAGTGGGGCCGGGCCAATACCCCCGATATGATTGATGAAGTTCTGTCTTCCGGCAAATATGACCTGATCACCATCACCCATAACGAAACCTCCACCGGGGTGATGAATCCGGTTCAGGATATAGCTGCGGTGGTAAAAAGCCATCCTGAGGTAGTCTATTGCCTGGACACCGTCAGTTCAACCGGAGGCACCCCGATTCATGTTGATGATCTGGGGGTTGATATCTGCATAACTTCAACTCAAAAGGCCCTGGGTCTGCCGCCCGGAATGGCCGTTTGCACCTTTTCGCAGAAGGCCATCGAGCGCGCCAAGGAAGTCCCTTTCCGCGGCTACTATTTGGATCTGCTGCAGCTATATGAATATATCAGGAATAAGGATCACCAGTATCCTTCGACACCTTCTTTAAGTCATATGTATGCCCTGGATTTTCAGCTGGAACGCATCCTCACCGAGGGTCTGGAAAAACGCTGCGAAAGACACCGGCAGATGGCGGAGTATGTCAGGTCATGGGCCAGGAAGTATTTTGCCCTGTTTGCTGACGAGCGCTACCTCTCCGATACCTTAACCGCCATCACCAATAACCGCAACATCGATGTGGCCGATCTCAACCGCCAACTGGGAGAGCGGGGATTCCAAATATCCAACGGCTATGGCAAGATGAAAGACAAGACTTTCCGCATCGCCCATATGGCAGATCATACTCTGGAGGATATTCAAGAATTACTGGGGCATATTGAGGATATCCTTCAGCTCGGATCCTGATTATTAATTATTGAGGAGGACTATTATGGCAGTAATCAGACCGTTTCGAGCGCTGCGGCCCATCCCGTCTTTAGTGGACCGGGTGGCTGCACTGCCTTATGACGTGATGAGCAGTGCGGAAGCCAGAGAAATGGTACGCGACAACCCCTACTCATTCTTGCATGTTGATAAAGCGGAAATAGATTTGGAAGCCGGTATCGACCTCTATGATGAGCGGGTTTATGTCAAAGCCAGAAGCAATCTGGACAAAATGGCGGCTGAAGGGGTTTTTATTCAGGACCAAACCGCTCGTTTATATATTTACCGGCAGCAACGGGGGCAGCGCGCACAGACTGGTTTGGTGGCTTGTCTTTCCATAGACGACTACCTCAATGATATTATCAAAAAGCATGAACTGACCCGGGCCGATAAGGAGCAGGACCGCATCCGCCATGTTGACAGCTGTGATGCGCAAACCGGGCCCATTTTCATTACCTATCGCAGCCAGGAGCAAATCAACGCGATAATTCAGGCCTGGATAAGTAGGCACCAGGCCCTTTATGATTTTGTATCCGAGGACGGTATTGGCCATACCGTGTGGAGCATCGACCATGACGAAGTGATTCTGAGTCTGGTGGAGCTGTTCGCCCATATCGACAGGCTGTATATCGCCGACGGCCATCACCGTTCCGCTTCAGCGGTGCAGGTGGGCCTGCAGCGCAGAGCTGATAATCCCCATCATACTGGCCGGGAAGAATACAATTATTTTCTGGCCGTTATTTTCCCCGATCACGATCTCTACATAATGGATTACAATCGCCTGGTTCGGGATTTAAACAATCACAGCCGGGAAGAGTTCTTAAGCCTCTTGGAAAAAGATTTTGAGGTTACTGCCTATTCCGGGCCGGGTCCTTACCAACCCCGGGCGCCCAAAACCTATGGCATGTTTCTGGAGGACAGCTGGTATATTCTAAAAGCCCGGCCGGGCACCTATGATGTCCTTGACCCGGTGGCGCGCCTGGATGTGTCTATATTGCAGAACAATCTCCTGGGGCCCATTCTGGGGATCACCAACCCCCGTACCGACAAACGCATCGATTTTGTTGGCGGGGCTCGCGGCCTGGAGGAGTTGGAAAGCAGGGTGGCCGATGACATGAAAATCGCTTTCGCCATGTACCCCACCACTATAGCCGATTTAATGGCCATTTCTGATGCCGGTAAGATCATGCCCCCCAAGTCAACCTGGTTTGAACCCAAACTGCGCAGCGGCATATTTATCCACAAGCTGACCTAGGCAATTGACAGGCTTCAGGACCGGGGTTTTAACCCCGGTCCTTTATTCGGCTTTGGCACCGAATGCGGTTGTCATTGTTAAACAGGCAATATAGAATGAAATCAACATGATCAATTGCTTGAGGAGGACGATTTATGTTCAAGTTCAACAAGGAGAAATTAGAGGAACAGGCCAATAAGCTGGCGCAAAAATCAGGCAAACTTCTGGAAAGCGGAAAGTTGAAACTCAATATCTCTAATCTGGAGCGTGACATTACCCAACTCAAAACCGAATTGGGAGATAAGCTCTACGCCGCTTATCGCAACAATGCCAATGCCGAGGCCGAATTGATGGAAATCTGCCAGAAAATCGATACCCTATACCGACAAATCGATGAAATCAAACAGCAGATCGACAACCTGCAAGAATAGCAATTCTGAACACCTCATACACCTTGCCGCAGAACCGGAGTTTATTCCTCATGGATAAGCCGGCCGCCTTTTTGCCAGCCGTGGCGTCATCAGTCAGGGCGCAGCGCCAAGAGGGCGGCCGGCTTTACGCCCTGCTGTCAGCCGCCTGCTTTTGTTAACATCTGTATATTCGTACTACGCAATATTTGTCAGGACCAATCTTCTGCCTGATTTGTCAATGCCGCTTAATACTATTGCCTTTATATCTTGGCAGGCATATAATTGAATCAAGATACAATATACCCAAGGGGGGTAAGGTAATGGAATTGACATCTCAACAAAGGCGGTATTTGCAGGATATTTTCGGTGATAGGATTAATTTTGAGAAGAGGGAACGGCAGCTTTATAGCTCTGATGTAGCGGCCCTGCCGGGCCTTCTGAGCGGTATGGCCGGCCATTCGGAACCGGCCGCCATAGTGCAGCCCCGGGATGAGGACGAACTGGTTCAAATAGCGGTATGGGCCCAGAATAATAAAATCCCCTTGATAGCCCGCGGCAAGGCCACTTCGGGGTACGGAGGCACCGTGCCTTTTCAAGGCGGCATGGTAGTGGAGTTCAACCGCATGCGCAAGATCATGGCAATTGACACCGGGGCCTGCAGCATTAAGGTGCAGCCCGGTGCGGTGTGGGAGGATATTGACCGGAGGCTCAGAGAGCGGGGATTGACCTTGAAATCCTACCCCACCAGTTATCCCGCCTCAACTGCGGCCGGTTGGCTGGCAACCGGAGGGGCCGGAATTGGCAGCTATGAGGCCGGCTATTTCAGGGACAGCGTTTTACAGGTGCGTCTGGTCCAACCTGACGGCGAGATAAAGGTTCTTTCAGGTGAAGATCTGGATCTGGTTGTTAACGCATCAGGCATCAGCGGCTTCATCAGCAGCATCGAGTTCAGGGTCATGCCCCTGGAAAAACTGGAGGTGCAGGCTTTTGCCTTTGATCAGGCCAGCGCTGCGGCTCAATTTATAGAAGCCCTATATGAAGAGCAGGTGCCTTTATGGTCGCTTAGTTTCAGTAATCCTGAAGCAGCCCGGTACCGCAACCGCATGCCGCTTAACCCCCACCATGGCCCGGGCCGGGATCGCCTTGAGGTTCCGGAACAATTCATCGTCCTGGCGGCCTATTGGCACTCCTCTTCAGCCCGGGAGCTGCTGGGCGACATGGCCGCTAAACATGGCGGGGCATTATTAGATGATGAGACTGCCTTACACGAGTGGGAAAACCGCTTTAGCCCCATGAAAGCCAAGCGCCTGGGGCCTTCACTGATACCTGCTGAGGTGGTGGTGCCGGCCTCCGGGCTGGCGGCGGTTTTACACGGGCTGCAGCATAAGATCGCTCTTCCCCTGCTGCTGGAAGGCTTTGCGGTCAGGGGCAAAGAGTTGGTACTGTTAGGATTCATCCCCCACGATGAGCGCAAGCTGGGCTTTAATGCTGCTTTCGGACTTTCCCTGACCGTGCTTAAAATCGCCCTGCAAAACGGAGGCAGGCCTTATGGACTGGGAATGTACTTCTCCGCGTTCGCTCCGCAGCTGCTGGGTGTTCAGACCGTGGAATCGCTAAAAAGCATGAAAAAGCGAACCGACCCGGCGGGGATTATGAACCCCGGCAAGACCATCGATACAACCTTACTGGCCCGGGCGGTTCGCCAGGCTCTGTCCTGGGAGGGGGTCATAACTGCCGTAGCCAACCGTTTTCCCGGTAATCCCCCGGCCGAGCATCCCCGGCCCCAATCGGGACTTCCTGCCGAAGTGGCCTGGTTGAGCTATACATGTTCTTCCTGCGGATACTGTGTGGACAGCTGCGACCAGTATTATGGGCGGGGATGGGAATCGCAATCACCGCGCGGCAAGTGGCGGCTGTTGAAAATGGTGGCCGAAGGCAAGACCAGGCTGACTCAGGCGGACGTTTCAACCTTTTTGGCCTGCACCACCTGTGAAACCTGCAACGCCAGGTGCCAATTGGAAATGCCCATTGAACCCGCCTGGATGACACTGCGCGGACAGCTGGTTGAGGAAAAGGGATTTCATTCTCTGCCCGCCTTTCATATTATGGAAGCCAGTGCCCGTAAAGAGTGGAATATCTGGGCCCGCTATGCCAAGGACCGTGATGCCTGGCTGCCCGATGATCTTAGAAGCAAGATTAAAGACCGGGCGGAAATTGCCTACTTTCCCGGGTGTACCTCTGCATTTGTTGAGCAGGATGTGGCGCTTGCCACTGCCAGATTGCTGGATAAGGCCGGGATCGAGTTCACTTATTTGGGGAAAGAAGAGGCCTGCTGCGGGATACCCATGTTGATGGCCGGGCGCTGGGATGCTTGGGAAGCTATAATGGACCATAATATAGAATTGATGAAAAGCAAAGGCGTCAAAACCATTGTTACCTCCTGCCCGGCCTGCCGCCTGGTGTGGGAGACTTACTATAAGCGCTGGATGTTAGACCGGGGAGAGCAATACCATTTTACCGCCAAACATTACTCCGAGGTACTGGCGGAACAGATCGCTGCCGGCCGATTTGAAATACCTGAAACTTTAAAAGGGAGATTCACCTACCACGATCCCTGTCACATGGGGCGGGCCAGCGGTGTATACGAGGCACCCCGCCGGCTTATTCAGGCTATTCCCGGCATTGACTACCAGGAAATGGAGTTTAACCGTTCACAAGCCCACTGCTGCGGGTCGGTGATGACTCTGGTGGCTGACCCCGAGGCTGCCGCCCGCATCGGCCAGGTAAGGCTGAACGATGCCCAAAAGGTGCAGGCCCAAACCATAATCACCGCCTGTCCGTGCTGCCGCTTTCAACTGCAGGTATCTGGCCGGGTTAACAACATGGATATTCAAGTACGCGATCTGGCTACGGTTGCAGCCCGGGCCTGCGGTTATGATATTCCCGACAGTGAAGCTGTGATGGAACGGGACTGGGTGCCTTTCGA
>NZ_DCEA01000065.1:3391-4390 GCF_002316705.1 Syntrophomonas sp. UBA1041 | reverse complement strand
AACGGGACTGGGTGCCTTTCGATATTATGATACGCATGTTAAACCCGCGGGGAATGGCGGATATGATGGCCGAGATGATGGATGACCTGATTCAGGCCATGCCCGGTCCAATGGCGGGTATGATGAAGTGGCTGCGAAGCCGGAAACCGGCGCTAAAAAAACCTCTGATTGCAGCGATGAAGCCTGTGATGCCCAGGCTCTTTCCCATCCTGTTGCCGGGTATGCTGCCCAGGGTGATGCCTAAAATGCTGGAAATGGTCAAGGCCAAGGTGCCTATGCCCGACTTTATGGCCGAACAGATGCCGGACTTGATGCCACCGGCCATGGCCGACCTCATGCCCAAGATGCTGCCCGATATCATTCCTTATTTCATGCCCCATCTGGAGTCTTACTTGCAGGCAGAAAACAAGCCAGAGGTTGTTCTGTCCCGCTAAAATAAGAGAGCTCAGGGGGTGAGGTATTCACCCCCTGTTTGATCCTCTGGCCCTTTCTTAAATCCTTCTGAAAATGCACGGCAGTACCGGGCAAATGCTTATCCCTCAGGCCGTGCCGCAGTGCAGAAAATGCGCCGGTATGTGTTTAGACAAGCTGCCCGGCATGCGGTATCATGGGAAAAGGAAAGGAGGCTTGGGTATTGAAAAAGAAGCGTGCCTTAATTACCGGGATTTCTGAATTGGCTCCGCATAAAACCGCATATGGACAAAAGACCCTGGCCTTGCTGGCTGAATCCAGCCGTTTGGCGATTGAGGATGCGGGCCTTCAAAAACGCGATATAGATGGGCTCCTGGTCACTCCTCCCAGCGAAGACAGCGCTTTTATGTGGCCGGCCCAGGTAGCCGAGTATTTGCAGATTAAACCGGTTTTTCTCAATATGGTGGAATTGGGGGGAGCCAGTGCGGCTGGAGCTGTAGCCCGGGCGGCCATGCTGGTTGAAGCAGGCATATGCGATAATTGTCTGTGCCTGAGCGGCGGGGTTTGGGACAGCCAGGTCTTTAATAC
>NZ_DCEA01000065.1:0-3217 GCF_002316705.1 Syntrophomonas sp. UBA1041 | reverse complement strand
GGACAGCCAGGTCTTTAATACCCTTGAGGGCAAAATGTCAGTGATGTCCCAGGCGGAAATAGATTTTGAATTGCCTTATCTGCCCATGGGATTCAATACCGGATATGCTTTAATCGCGCGCCGGCATATGCATCTCTACGGTACTACCCCTGAGCAAATGGCCAAAATTGCCGTGGATCAGCGCTTTAATGCCCTGCACAATCCCCTGGCTCTATTCAACCAGGCTCCGCTCACCATCGAAGAGGTATTACAGTCGCTGCTTATTACCGACCCCCTGCATCTCCTGGAGATAGTCCGCCCCTGCAGCGGTGCCGCGGCAGCGGTTGTCAGCCGGGCCAGCAGCGATATGAATACGCACCGCAGTGTTAGTGTTCTGGGTTGGGGAGAGGCCTGCACGCATAATTCCATTGTGTATTCGGAGGAGATAACTATCAGCCCGGTGAAGGAATCGGCCCAGCGGGCCTTTGCCATGGCTGAATGCGGCCCTGCAGACATTGATCTGGTTTCACTCTATGATTGTTATCCCATCACAGTACTGATCACTTTGGAAGACGCCGGCTTCTGCGCCAAGGGCGAAGGGGGCTCGTTTGTAGCCCGGCACAATCTGACATATCAGGGCGATTTTCCATGCAACACCCATGGAGGCCAGCTTTCCATGGGGCAGCCTTCATTTGCCGGGGGTATGTCGCATATTATCGAGGCAGTTCGCCAATTGCGGGGGGAGGCCGGGATACGCCAGGTTCCCCAAAACCGCCTGGCCTTTGTAAACGGCAATGGCGGTGTGATGAGTACGGAGAGCAGCCTGGTGTTAGGGAGGACGGAGCATGTGTGATGATCAAACCCGAATTTACTATCAGCATTTGAAACAGGGAGAATTATGGCTGCAATACTGTTTAAACTGTCAGGAGCATACTTTTTACCCTCGCAGTCATTGCCCGGGGTGTTTGGACCAGCAACTGGAGTGGAGAAAAAGCCAGGGACAGGGCAGGGTGTACAGCTACAGCATCATTCACGTACAGAGCCTGGCAGATGACGATGTTCCTTATATCTATAGCCTGGTCACCCTGGATGAGGGGGTTCGTCTGGCTACCCGCATAGTCGATTGCAGCCCGGAAGCGGTTCATGTGGATATGGGGGTTGAAATGGTGGTAAGAGCGATAAACGGTCAGCTTATGCCGGTATTTAAGCCCGTTGCCGGTCTTAAAAGCCAGGCCTGATCAAGCCTGTTGCGTAATCTCAACCCGATAAATATTTTGCGTCCACATTATGTTATAATCAATACTATATAGCGATTTAAGGAGTAATTTAATGGAATTAGAACAATGCGTGAATTTTGTGTTGACTAAAGCTCAGAACGCAGTACAGCAGCTATTTAAAGCTGAACTGGCACCGTATGGCGTGACCCCGGGTCAATATGCAGTATTAAAGTGTCTCTGGGACGAAAATGGCCAGACTGCCAAGCAGCTATCCGAACGGCTCTATCTGGACGGATCCACTGTGACCGGTATACTGGACCGGATGGAAAACAAGTCCCTGATCAGCCGCCAGCCCGATCCCAAGGATCGCAGGGCTGTACGGGTTATGTTGACCGAACAGGGCCGGGCCCTGAACGAACCGGTCAATGCCGCTATCGAACGGGCCAACAAGAAGGCTCTGGAGAGACTGGAACCCCAGGAGTCGGCCTTTCTTAAGAAATTGCTGGAAGAGCTGAATCACGGTTCATAACTTACCTTAATTTCCTGTCATGGTATGATCCATACACAGCACTCATTTTTAGCAGACTAGATTTTATTCGACATTATCAGACCTGCAGCCAGGAAATGGCAAGATTCCTGCAATACTTTGCATACAAATATATGATTGACAAAGCATTTGCCTGTTTTATACAATTCAGTTACGACGGGATATTGCCGCCTGAGTTTTTGTGCGCAGGCGGAGTACAATATGGTGAAAAGGAGTGAGAGTAATGGATTTCCAGCTAACAGAGGAGCAGGTACTGGTTAGAGAGAACATGCGAGAGTTTGGCAAGACCTATGTAGATCCGATAGCGGTAGAAATCGATGAGAACAGCCGCTTTCCTGCCGAGGTCATCCAAAAGCTCGGCGAAGGCGGTTGGATGGGAATGCCGATTCCCCAGGAGTATGGCGGAGCCGGCACCGATTATCTGACCTACGCCATCGCGGTGGAAGAGCTTTCCTATTTTTGCGCCGCTACAGGTTTTACCATGTCCGTACATACCGGCCTGGTTTGCATGCCATTGTTGCTTTTTGGGAATGAGGGTCAAAAGAAACAATACCTGACTCCATTGGCCAAAGGTGAACACCTGGGGGCTTTTGCCTTAACTGAGCCCGGAGCCGGCACTGATGTCGGGGCTGCCACCTCAACTGCGGTTCTGGATGGTGACGAGTGGGTCTTAAACGGCACCAAGACCTTTTGCTCCAACGGCCCGGTAGCGGATACATACATCACCTTCGCCTGGGTGGAAAAAGAAGAAGGCGGCCGGGGCATGACTTGTTTCATTGTTCCTAAAGAGACAGCAGGGATGCGGGTTGGGGCACATTTTGCCAAGATGGGCCTCCGGGCTTCGCAGACTTCAGAAATCATATTTAAGGATTGCCGCATACCTAAAGATAACATAGTCGGTAAGGTGGGAGATGGCTTAAAGATAGCCATGAATAGCTTTGATCACGGTCGCATCGGCATAGCCGCTCAGGCAGTCGGCATCACGCAGGCCGCCCTGGACGAGTCGATAGCTTATTCTAAACAACGGATTCAATTTAATAAACCCATCAGCAAAAACCAGGCCGTTCAATGGTGGATTGCCGATATGGCAACCGAGGTTGCTGCAGCACGCTATTTGACTCATAGTGCTTGTTATCTGAAAGATCAGGGCAAGTCCTTCAGTAAAGAGGCGGCTATGGCCAAGCTGTTTGCTGCCGAGTGCTCTATGCGCCACACCGTGAAGGCGGTTCAGATTTACGGAGGCTATGGCTACATCAAAGGACAGAAGGTGGAGCGCCTGATGCGCGATGCTAAAATAACCGAAATCTATGAAGGAACCTCCGAGGCACAGAGAATGGTTATTGCCGGAAATGTGCTGCGTTAGATAAGATTAGGCCAGAGAGTTTATAAAAGACGCCACAGCATCATATCAGATCTGCGGCGTCTTTGTTGTGCGCCCGGCATGGGCGCGGATCCATAAATATCTCCGGGCAGG
>NZ_DCEA01000088.1:913-32488 GCF_002316705.1 Syntrophomonas sp. UBA1041 | reverse complement strand
CCTTGCGGCTGCCTTTGCTGCTGCGTACCCCTGGGCTGCGTTTGTTGCCTGGACTGCGGTTGGCCTGAACCTTCTCTTGGCGCTTCTCCCTGGGTTGGGCGCCAGGTTTGGGGAGCACGTTCCGGTTGGGGACTAGGCCGTTTTGAGGGAGGGCGGTCCGCAGCACCGGCAGGACCCCGCGGTGCTGAAGTCTCGCTTTTAGGTTTTGATGGCGCCGCCGTTTCTTGTGGACCTTGACTGCCTTTATCCTTATCTGCCAGTTGTTTCCTGACCCAACTGGCCTGAGAATCCTCCATGGTACTCATGTGGTTCTTCACATCAAGGCCCAATTTCTGAAGGATATCAACCATCTCTTTACTGGATTTACCCAGTTCTTTTGCTATTTCATGCACTCTTACTTTGGCCATTCAACCACCCCCGTCGTATTTGGCTCATCTCCCGCAGCATAGACTTTTAATATTTGCCTGGCTATGCCTTCGTCATTTACTGTCACCGCTACCCGATAAGCCTTGCCCACCGCATTGCCGAGGCGATACTTATCGCCCCCCGCCAACCAGGGGATGTTCTGCTTCTCACACCAGGCTACCAGGGATTCTTTGGTCTTTTCAGATATATCGCTACTCATGATCAATAAATAGGCTCGATTACGAAGCAGACTATTCTTTACTGCCATAGCCCCCGATGAAACCGCTCCCGATCTCATGGCCAGACCCAGCAGGTTATACAATTTGAGCAATACCTCACATCCTTACGAATTCATCCCCGCAATTTTGGCTTCTATCGCAGCCAGAACCTCTGCAGGGATATCATGTTCCAGGGCCTTATGGATGCTTTTGGACTTAACCGCTTTATTAAAGCACTGCAGGTCAGGGCAAATATAAGCCCCGCGGCCGGCCTTTTTTCCGGTGCTGTCCACCACAATCTCACCATCCGGCGACCTGACTATACGAATCAGTTCTTTTTTTATTTTCATTTCCCGGCATCCCACACACATGCGCAGCGGGAGTTTACGCATCCTGGCCATATTCATCGTTCTCCGCATCATCATCAAATTCGGCTTCTTGTTCCTGGTCCTCGCCATATTCTTCGAATTCGTCCTCTTGCTCCAGGTCTGCGCCCAATTCCTCTATTTCGGCCAGATACTGGCTTTCATTCTTGATGTCGACCTTCCAGCCAGTCAGCTTGGCGGCCAAACGGGCGTTCTGGCCCTCCTTGCCGATGGCCAGCGAGAGCTGGTAATCGGGTACGATAACCCGGGCTACCTTCTCTTCCTCATTGGGTATGACATTCAAGACCTTGGACGGGCTCAAGGCATTGGCGATGAAACGCTTTGGATCCTTATCATACCTGATTATATCAATTTTTTCTCCGCCCAGCTCGGACACCACATTCTGCACCCGAAAGCCTCTGGGACCCACACAGGCCCCTACCGGGTCAACCTTCTCGTCATAAGAATGCACCGAGATCTTGGACCTGGAACCTGCCTCCCGCGCAATGGTGCGAATCTCTACGATGCCGTCATAGATTTCCGGCACCTCTAATTCGAACAGTCTTTTTAAGAAAAAAGGATGCGACCTGGATACGAAGATGTTAGGCCCCTTGGGGGTGTCCTTTACCTCGTATATATAGGCTTTGATGCGTTGACCAACCTCATACCTCTCCCCGCCGATTTGATCAGAGGGCAGCATGATGCCTTCGGTTCGGCCCAGATTCACATAAGCGGTTTTGGCTTCGATGCGCTGCACCGTGCCGGTTACGATTTCGCCCTCGCGCTCCCGGAATTCCTGATAGATCAAGCTGCGTTCGGCTTCGCGCAGCTTTTGGATCACCACTTGCTTGGCGGTTTGCGCGGCGATCCGCCCAAAATTGGTTGGTGTGGCCTCTACATAGACCATATCTTCAACCTGGCAGTCGGGATACAACTCCAGGGCTTCATCCAATTGTATTTCCAGACGGGTGTCTTCGACCTTTTCGACCACTTTTTTTTGCGAGTAAACGTGCACATCCCCGTTCATTTCATCGAAATCCACGCTTACGTTTTGGGCCACGCCAAAATTTTTCTTATAGGCGGTATTTAAAGCTGATTTTATTGCTTCTATAAGAGCCAGCTTGGGAATCCCCCGTTCCCGCTCTATCTCATTTAAGGCTTGAATCAACTCATTGGACATGGTGCTTCCTCCTCTAAAAGTCTGGTTTCAACCTGATTATCGAGATCATGTCGCGCGGTATGTCGACCAGGTTATCATCCTGGTTTAACAGGCTGATTTTCTCTTCAGTAAAGCCCTGTAAAACACCGATAATCTTGCGTGGTCCGGAATAAGCCTGCAGGGTCTTGACCTTGATTCGCGCCCCCTTAAAGCGCAGCAGGTCCCGGTCGGTTTTTATGACCCGGTCCAGTCCCGGCGAGGAAACTTCCATATGGTCGTATTCTACCTGGGCTTCGTCGACGAGATCCTTCACTGCGCGGCTGGCTGCGCTGCAGGACTCTAAATCCACACCCTCTTCGCGGTCGATAAATATCCGCAGGATGCGGTCGCCGTCTTCACGCTTATACTCAATTTCCACCAGCTCCAATCCCAATTTGGCCAGGGGTTCTGCCACCAGGCTTTCCAAAAGGGCGGCCTTATTCATGTTCATCCCTTTTCCTCCGCATCTTAAGAGCCTTAGTTTGGCATTATACAATAGAAAAAGTGGGCAAGAACCCACTCATGAAACCAAACTATTACCAGCTCATTAAGAGTATAACACAATTTCTCAATTCTATTCAAGCTGCTTTAGAGTTCTAAATCGCGGCGGCCGGGCTCGCCCCGCCCTCAGGCAAAAAGGTTCAACTGGGCGCTCTCGGGCAGGCCTTCCAGGCAGCCGTATTTTCTCAGCATCTCCAGAGTGGTTTTATTCATATGAGTACGCATCTGCAATTCCTCCACCGACAGGAAGGGGGTTTCCCCGCGAAGCCTGACGATGCTCTGCGCAGCTGCAGCCCCCACGTTAGGCAGGGCCGAAAAGGGCATCAACAATCCATCTCCCTGCACCTGGAACTTGATGGCATGAGACTTATAGATATCCACGGGGTAAAAGCAGAAGCCGCGCGCATACATTTCCAGGGCCACCTCCAGGTAGGGCAGGAGTTTCTTGTCTTTGGCGCTGGCCTTCATGCCTTGTTTCTCAATCTCCTGGATCCGCTTCTGTATAAACTGGTAGCCTCCCAGCATGGTCTCGGCCTCGAAATCCTCGGCCCGAACACTGAAAAAGCTGGCGTAAAAGGCCAGCGGGTAATGCACTTTGTAGAAAGCGATGCGGAAGGCCATGGTCACATAGGCGGCCGCGTGCGCTTTGGGGAACATGTACTTGATCTTACGGCAGGAGTCGACATACCAGGAAGGGGTAAAACAGGACAGCATCTGCTCCTCTTCTTCCCGGTTGACCCCTTTGCCCTTGCGCACCTTTTCCATGATCTTAAAGGCTTTTTGAGGGTCCATCCCCAACTGAATCAGGTAAAGCATGATATCATCACGGGTGCAAATAACATCATTGAGCTGCGCCACCCCGGACTGCACCAGTTCCTGGGCATTGTTCAGCCATACGTCGGTGCCGTGGGAAAGCCCGCATATCCTGATCAATTCAGACATCGTGGACGGCCGGGTAGTCTCCAGAATCTGCCGCACGAAGCGGGTGCCAAACTCGGGAATGCCGAAGGTGCCCACAGTGCTGTTAATAACTTCGGGCTCCAGGCTCAGAGGCTCAAGCCCGGAAAAAATCTGCATGGTGGTCTTGTCGCCCATTCTGACGGTAGCGGCCTTTACTCCGGTCAAGTCCTCGAGTTCCTTGATGACAGTGGGATCATCGTGGCCGAGTATATCCAGTTTCACCAGCTGATCCCCGATGGCGTGGTATTCAAAGTGGGTGGTGATAATGCCCGAATCTTTGTTGTCGGCGGGATGCTGCAAGGGGGTAAACTCCAGTATATCACGATCCTTTGGAACCACAATCAGGCCCCCGGGATGCTGGCCGGTGGTCTTTCGAACCCCGGTGATCCCCTTGACCAGGCGGTTGATCTCCGAGTTTTTGTAGCTGAGATCCCGTTCTTCGCTGTATTTTTTGACAAATCCGAAGGCGGTTTTGGTAGCGATGGTGGAAACCGTACCGGCGCGAAAAACGTTTTCGCTGCCGAAAAGTTCCTCTACATACTGATGGGCCCTGGATTGGTATTCTCCTGAAAAATTGAGGTCAATATCCGGCACCTTGTCACCTTCAAATCCCAGGAAGGTTTCAAAGGGGATGTCAAAACCATCCCTCAATAATTCCCTTCCGCAGCAGGGACAGTTTTTATCAGGCAGGTCGGCCCCGCAGGAGAAACCGGCGGCGACGAATTCCGAATAAGCGCAATCCGGGCATAAATAATGGGGAGCCAAGGGGTTTATCTCTGTGATCCCAGTCAGATAGGCTACCAGAGACGATCCCACCGAACCTCGTGAACCGACCACATAACCATCCTGATTGGATTTCTGTACCAGCTTATGGGCGATCAGATATAAGACGCTGAAACCGTGCTCGGTGATGGAGTACAGTTCTTTCTTGATGCGGCTTTCCACCACCTCGGGAAGCACCTGACCATAGAGTTCCCTGACGCGCTCCCAGGCCAGGGCGGTGATCTCTTCCCCGGCACTTTCAATCTGGGGCGGATAAAAACCGTCCGGTACCGGCTGCACCATTTCCACCATGGCGTTGATCTGGTTGGGGCCTTCAACAACCACCTGCCGGGCCAGTTCGTCGCCCAAATAGGCGAACTCGGCCAGCATCTCCTCGGTGGTGCGCAAATACAGGGGGTGATCGGACTCAGCGTCATCATAACCCTGACCGGCTTGAATGATAGTGCGCAAGATGCCGTCATGCGGCTCCAGAACATGCACATCCCCGGTAGCCACTACCGGTTTGCCCAGTTCCGCGGCCAGAGCGATGATCTGGCGATTGATCTCCTGTAAGGCTTCCCGGTCCGGCAAGGTACCCTGGTTTATCAAGAATTCATTATTACTGAGGGGCTGTATTTCCAGGTAATCGTAAAACTCCGCAACGCTGCGCCGTTCTTCCCGGGATAAGCCCTTCAAAAAGGCCTGATACACCTCTCCGGCCTGACAGGCGCTGCCGATCAACAAGCCCCGGCGATATTTGGAAAGTTCGGCCCGGGGGATGCGGGGCCGGTTTTTATAAAAATGATGCAGATAAGACAAGGTGATCAACTGGTACAGATTCCGCAGACCTTCAGCCGAGCGGGCCAGAATGATGACATGATAGGCGCGTTCTTTGATATCTTTTTCATAGAGGTAGGCCTCAACCCCGTAAATGACCTTGATATGGTGTTTCTGAGCCGCATGGCAGGCGTCCGGGAAGGCCTGCACACAGCCATGGTCGGTGATGGCGATAGCCTGATGGCCCCACTGTGCAGCCCGGGCTACCAATTGTTCCACCTCCGCCAGTCCGTCCAAAGCGCTCATCTTGGTATGGACATGCAGCTCCACCCTTTTTTCGGGGGCCTGATCCTGGCGTTGCGGAGCTTCCATGTTTTCAATGGCAGCGGCGAACAAGACGGCCTCATGGGTAAAAGGGTCATAGCGTATGTCCCCGTTGGCCGTTATCCATTGATCGATCAGTAAATGGTCGTCTGCAGGTTTATCCAGAAATTGTTTTACGATGACACTCCCGGTATAATCAGTGAGATAGTATCCCCCCGCGCTGCGCCCGCCGCGGATGGCTTTGATCTCTTTATGCCATATCTGTCCCTCCACCCTGATGCCCTGCTGGCCTTCCTGCAGGTCGCTCATCCTGATCAGGGCGGCTTTGGCTCTGGATTTCCCTCTAGATGCGTTTTTGCGGGGTTTTGAGGCGGAGACGTCGTAGCTCAAAACCTGGTATTCGGCAGCGGGGATAAGGGTTTGAGAATTCTTAGAGCCGTTCTCTTGGGGGCTCTCCTGCAACCTGACGCGGGAAATCACCTGCAGCCCGTAGTTTTCCTTGAACCACCGCGAAATCCGGCTGCAGGCCTCTATATCCAGCAAGGCCTGGTATTGCTGCCTGTGCCCGGCTATCAGATCCAGGCGCTGGTTCTCCACCTTCCACAACGGGCTGGATTCCTGCTGTTCCAGGAGAAGCCGGATCGAATCCCAGTGATCTCTCACCACCGCTTCCAGGACGGCATCGTCGAGCTGTGTTAAAAGCTCGACCCCCACCTCACAGTCCAGGCTGCTCTGCAGGCAGTTTGCGGTCTCTTCCAATATGCCGGCCGGCAAAGGCTGCGGCACTTCAACCAGCAGCCGCCACAGCTTGCGTGACGAGTACACCTCCACCTTCTGTATAACAGAACCCTGCCAGGCACCAGCCTGGCAGAATTGGAAGTCATTATATAACAGCGCAAAAAAATCTGCGCTCTTCGTCAAAATCTCCATCCCCTATCCCAAAAGATCACCGGCTGGTCGGTGCCAACCTAATTCAAACGATAAATGCTGCGGATATCCTGCATCTCACCCAGCTGTTCCATAACCTGTTCGACCGAGGTGTTGGAAGGGATCTGCAGCAATAACTCGATCTCCAGATCATCGCCTTCCAGGCGATTTAGCTGAATATTTTTAATCAGCACGTTCATTTCACCTAAAACCGATCCAATTACGCCTACCTGCCCGGGCCGGTCCTCCACCACCAGAACCAGGCCTTTATATTCCCTGCGCCCGGTGAAACGTTGTTCGAAGCGGATGAAGTAGATGAGCACGAACAGGATCAAAAGGGTGGTGGCCACTGCAGGAAGATACAGCCCGGCTCCAACCGCAAGGCCGATGCAGGCTACAACCCACAGCCCGGCAGCGGTGGTTAAGCCTTGCACGGTGGAGCCTTCACGCATGATGGTTCCTGCTCCCAAAAAACCGATCCCGCTGACTACCTGGGCGGCAATACGGCCGGGATCGGCATTTACGGTATGGTAGTACTGCAGGTATATGTCGATAGAAACAATCATCGCCAGGGTGGAGCCCACACAGACCAGAGTATAGGTGCGCAGTCCAGCCGGCCGGCTCAGACTTTCGCGCTCCAGGCCGATCAATCCCCCCAGTATTCCAGCCAGGGCTAGTTTAAAGACAACCTCGTAAATGGTCATACTTCCACATCCACTATTTTTATCCTATCAGGACCTGGTCGGCCTGTTTTATTATTTCGGCTACCTCTCTGGCTACCTGGTCGATATCAATAAGCCGGTTTTCACTTTCCCATCTCTTCTTCAATTCCACCTGGTTTTCCTGCAATGATTTGGGGCCAATGGTAATGCGCAGGGGTATGCCGATCAGATCAGCGTCCTTGAATTTAACCCCGGCGCGCTGATCGCGGTCGTCGATCAAGACCTCAACCCCCAGGTTCTTTAGCTGTTCATAAACCCTCCAGGCCGCCTCCCATTGCTCAGCTTTGTTCGCGTTGACCGGCACCACAATAGCCTGGTAGGGGGCTATGGGAAGCGGCCAAATGATGCCGTCCTGGTCGTGGTTTTGCTCCACCGCGGCCGCCATGGTGCGCGATACCCCGATGCCGTAGCACCCCATCACAAAAGGCTTCTGCTGCCCGTCTTTGTCAAGATAAGCGGCGCCCATGGCCAGGGAGTATTTCAATCCCAACTGAAAGATATGCCCCACCTCTATACCCCGCATTTTTAGAAGATGGCCTTCACAGTGGGGGCAGGGGTCTCCAACCTCTGCCGAACGCAGGTCTAAAACGGCTGTGGCTTCAAAATCACGGCCGAATTTCACCTGACTGTAATGATAGTCGTCACGGTTGCAGCCGCAGCTGATTTTAGCCATCAGAGGCACTTCCAGGTCCGCATACAGAGGCACTTTTAACCCCACCGGACCCAGAGAGCCGAATCCGGCTCCGCACTGTTGCCGCACCAGAGCCTCGTCGGCCATCAGCAATTCATTGCATCCTAGGGCGTTTTTAAGCTTGATTTCATTGAGTTCCCGGTCGCCCCGCACCAACGCCGCCACCAACACCTGATCAGCGGTGTAGAAAAGAGTTTTGACCTGCTCCTCCGCAGGGATGCCCATATGTTCAGCCAGGTCGGCGATGGTCCTCAGGCCGGGAGTAGAGATGGTAACCATTTCACCGCATTCCCGACCTCCCGCAGCCTCTCCGGCTGCAGCCGGGCTGCACACGGCTTTTTCCACATTGGCGGCATATTCGCAGCTGTCGCAATAGACGATTTCGGATTCTCCGGTTTCAGCCAGAACCATGAATTCGTGGCTGGCATTGCCCCCGATGGCGCCGCTGTCAGCTTCAACCATGCGATAGGACAGTATGAGGCGCTGGTAAATGCGATTGTAGGCCTCGCGCATTTTCTCATAAGAGACCTGCAGTCCTTCCTGATCCACATCGAAAGAGTACAGGTCTTTCATGATGAATTCGCGGCCGCGCATCAATCCGAAACGGGGCCTTATCTCATCACGATACTTGTTCTGGATCTGATACAACAACAGGGGCAGATCCCGGTAAGAGTGAACATCCGCATCCACCAGGGTGGTGATAATCTCTTCATGGGTGGGCCCCAGACAGTAAGCCCGCTGATGGCGATCCCGCAGGCGGAACATCTCATCTCCATAAACATCCCAGCGGCCGGATTCTTGCCACAATTCAGCGGGCTGAACGATAGGCATCATCACCTCTTGCCCACCGGCCCGATCCATCTCCTGGCGCACGATTTCGGTGATCTTTTTGATAACCCGGTAGCCCAGGGGGAGGTAGGTATACACCCCGGATGTGGTCTTGCGAATAAATCCGGCTCTTAACAGCCATTGATGGCTGATTACATCAGCTTCGCTGGGCACCTCTCTCAGGGTCGGATAAAACAACTGGGAACAGCGCATTATATAACCTCCTCCTTACTCAGGCGATTTGGCAGATTCTTCATTTTGCTCCAAGAGTGCGATGATTTCCGCAAGCAATGCTTCAGTCAATTGACTCTCCGGAATTTTGCGGATGACTTCTCCTTTTTTGAACAACAACCCGACTTCTTTGCCCCCGGCCACCCCTATATCGGCCTCGCGCGCTTCGCCGGGCCCGTTGACCACGCATCCCATCACCGCCACCTTGATGGGCGCCGCTATTTCCCGCAGCCGCTGATCGATTTGCCGGGCGGTTTTTATCAGATCTATCTCACACCTGCCGCAGGTGGGGCAGGAAATCAGTTCGGCCCCGCGTTGACGCAGCCCCAAGGCACGCAAAATTTCGTAGGCCGTCCATACCTCGTTTACCGGATCGGCCGTTAAAGACACCCGCATAGTGTCGCCGATCCCCTCGGCCAGAAGGATGCCCAGGCCCAGGGATGATTTGATCAAACCCCTTTCCATGGTGCCGGCCTCGGTGATACCGATGTGCAGCGGGTAGTCGACCATTTCACTGATCAGCCGGTAAGCCTCGACGGTCAGCTGTACGGAAGAGGCTTTCAGGGATATTTTTAAGTTGTCGAAATTCATGGCCTCCAGTATGTTCACATGGGCCAGGGCGCTCTCCACCAGGGCATGAGCGGTTGTGCCTCCGTATTTTTGAGCTATGATCTTGTCCAAAGAACCGGCGTTAACCCCGATACGAATCGGTATGCCCCTGTCCCGGCAGGCCCTCACCACTTCCTGGACTTTATAGGCTGCCCCAATATTGCCGGGATTTAGACGCAGGCCGTCACATCCCGAGGCGATGCTCAGCAAAGCCAGGCGGTAATCAAAGTGAATGTCGGCTACCAGAGGGATAGTGATGTGTTTCTTAATCTCGGCTATAGCCTGGGCGGCCTCTTGGTCCACCACCGCCACCCTTATGAGTTCACAGCCCGCCTTTTCCAGAGCTTGAATCTGAGCGACAGTCTTGGCGATATCTCTGGTGTCGGTGCTGGTCATGGACTGCACCGACACCGGGTGGCCTCCGCCGATCAGCAGCCCGCCCAGCTTGACGACCCGGGTTCTCCTTCTCATCATACTAACCCTTTATCAATCGCAGTATATCGTTGTAGGTTACGAAAACTATAATCAGCATCAGGAAAAGAAACCCCAGCCAGTGAATGAAACCCTCTTTTTCCGGATCAATGGGTTTGCGCCGCAACAGCTCGGCCAGGGCGAATACCACCCGGGCTCCATCCAGAGCGGGTATGGGCAGAAGGTTTAAGATCCCCAGATTAATGCTCAAAAAAGCGATGAACGATAGCAAGAAGATGGCCCCATACTGCGACGCCTCCCCTACCATCATAGTGATCCCCACCGGTCCGGCCAGATCGCCGGAAGAGGCGGCTCCGGTGATGATGGTCCATAAGCCGCTTAACAAAGCCCCGGTCAGCATAAAGGTCTGTTGAAAGCCATAGGATATGGATTGTAAAATACCTTGTTTTTCATATACAACCTGACCCATAACCCCGATAGCCGGATTCCCGGTGCTGCTGCTCTGACGCGGCGCCATCTCCAGATTCATAGTCTGTTCCTGACGCTGAATGGTGAGGGTGATCTTCTCACCGGGGTGCTTCTGGCTCATCACAGCGGTGATTTGTTCCCAGGAGCCGATGGCCTCCCCGTCAATGGCCAGGACCCGGTCTCCGGGCTGAACGCCTGCGGCCGCAGCCGGTTCGCCGCTTATGACTCTGCCGATTACCGGCTCGTTAGTGGCTGAAGGCAATCCGATAAAAGCATAACTGTATATAAAGATCAAAAGGCCCAGGAAAAGATTCATAAAAGGCCCGGCCACCGCCACCTTGATCTTTTCCAGAGGGGTGCGGTGGCTGTAGCCGTTGGGGTCTTCATTGTCTCCGGGCTCTTCCCCCGCCATGCGTACGAACCCCCCCAGGGGGATGAGCCGTAAAGAATACTCCACCCCGTTTTTGGTGAATGAGATCACTTTGTAGCCAAAACCCAGAGCGAACTCATAAACCGGGATGCCGACCGCACGCGCGGTGAGAAAATGTCCTAATTCATGAACAAAAATAAGAACACCCAGTACTATCACAGTGAGGATAATTGACATCGTATGCCTCCTTTACGGACTCTAATCTATAATTATCATTATACCCGTTTTGCAGCCAGCTGCTGTATTATCATTTCAGACTCTTTTCTGGCCCATCGGTCTGCAGCCAGAATAGTCTCTAAATCCGAAGCCGCTTTCTGATGTTGTTTTTCCATCACCGCAGTGACCACATCCACGATACCCATAAAACTCAATTGCTGGGCGAGAAAAGCCGAGACCGCCACCTCATTGGCAGCGTTCATAACCGCCGGCATGGTACCCCCGGCCTTGCCGGCCTGATAAGCTAAGTCCAGAGCCGGGAAGCTCGCCCGGTCAGGCTTTTCAAAGTGCAGCGCTCCCAAAGCGGTGAGATCCAGGCCTACTGCCGGGCTCTCCATACGCTCCGGATAAGTCAGCGCATACTGTATGGGGATGCGCATATCATGCGGCCCTAAATGGCCCAGGAAGGAACCGTCGGTAAATTCCACCAGGGAGTGTACCACGCTCTCCCGATGTACCACCACCTCAATGGAATCGTAATCCACCTTGAAGAGATGGTGAGCTTCGATCACTTCCAGTCCTTTATTCATCAAGGTGGCCGAGTCGACCGTAATCTTGGGCCCCATCATCCAGGTGGGGTGCTTGAGGGTCATGGCTACGGTTACATTCCGCATCTGCTGCGGTGAATAACCACGAAACGGCCCGCCGGAGGCGGTTAACCAGATCTTATGCAAATGGGCTTCTTCCCCGGCCAGGCATTGAAAAATCGCGGAATGCTCACTGTCCACCGGCAAAATCATGACTCCCTCCCGGGCCGCCCGGTGCATTACCAGATCCCCGGCTGCAACCAGGGTTTCTTTATTGGCCAGGGCCACCCGTTTGCCGGCTGCAATCGCGGTCAGGGTTGGTTCTATGCCTATAGCCCCGCTTACTGCCACCAGGACAATATCGGCTTCAGGCCAGGCAGCCAGTTCACACATGGCCTCCATACCCAGGGATAGCCCTGTTCCTGCAGGCAAGCCCGCTTTTAAGGCCATATATGCCCTCTGGTCGGTTACGTTCACCATCCGGGGCTGAAATTTTGCTATCTGTTCTTGCAGCAAGGCTGCTTCGTTATATGCCGCTATGCCCAGCAGGCTGAAACGATCCCGGTATTTATCGATCACATCCAGGGCCTGGCGGCCGATCGATCCAGTTGATCCCAATACCACCACTCCGGTTTTGCCGTCAGACCTCATTTTTTTTCCTCCAATCAAAACGCTCCAGCATGCCGGCCCGGTGGCTGGCGATCAGTATGACCAGCAGCACCGGGCCCAGGATGAGTCCGGTGGTTCCGGCCAGCTGCAAGCCGACATATAAAGAGATCAAAGTGGCCAGGGGGTGAAGGCCTATATTGTCTCCTACTATTTTAGGCTCTAAAACCTGGCGCACCCCTGAAATCACCAAATAAATCACCAGAAGGCTTACCCCCAGACCGGTCTGGCCAACCAAGATATTGTATAAAGCCCAGGGCAGAAATACCACCCCGGGGCCTAACACCGGCATGATATCCAAAAGCCCTACCAGGAGCCCGATGGTGAGGATATATTTAATTCCCAGCAGCTTCAGGGAGACCATGGTGATGATGGCTGTGATGGTGATGAGAATGCTATAGGCCTTGGCGAAGCCGGTCAAAGCCTGAAATAGCTGGGTGACCACATTATTGGTCTGAGAGCGGAAGCTCCCTGGCAGGCTGCTCAGGATGAAGGTTCTGATCACGGAACGGTCATTGATAATAAAATAAGTGGCTACGGTGGTGATTATCATGAAAACCAGGAGTCCGGGCAGTATCAACAATAACTGGGTCAGGCCGTCAATGGTGCTGTTCATTAAGCCGGAAAGCACATCCACGCCTTTCTGCAGATTGTTTTCGATAGCCGCCTGGGCGGCAGGGGGCAGATTGAGCTGTACATAAAACCATTGAAAATTGCTGACGGCGTCGATGATCTGCGCCGCCACCTGATCCGAATAATTCGCCAGCAGCGGGAATAGACGGGTTATCTCGCTGATCACCACCGAGACCACCAGCGAAACCAGGTAAATAAAGGCCCCTACCACCAGGAGGAGGCTGGCTGATGTGGCCAGGGCGCGGTTAAACTTCAGTTTTACCTCAAAAAACACCACCAGGGGCTCAATCAATACCGCCAGCAAAACTGCGATGATAAAAGGCAGGAACACCTCGGGAAGCCGGGCCAAAACAGCAATCAGGGCAGGGGCCACAACCGACATGAACAGATAGATTATCACCAGAACCAGAACAGCAATTCCCAGTTTGATAAAAGTTTTGGTGTATTTGAGCAATTCCGGATCCATCTGGCACCCTCCTTTTTATATATGGTTGGGCTGGTGCTACATCAGGAAATGAAAGCCGTAGTATACCAGCGGCAGTACCAAGATAAAGCTGTCAAAGCGGTCTAACATGCCGCCATGCCCCGGGATGATAAAACCGCTGTCCTTAACACCGAAATAACGTTTTATTGCCGACATAAATAAATCACCCAGCTGGGCTGCCAGGCTGGCCAGCAGTGCTAATATTATAAGATATGCGCTCTTTACCGGAGCTAGCGCAGTAAAATGAGCATATGTCAGCGCAATAAAGAGGCAGAATAACACGCTGCCCAGAGCGCCTTCCCAGGTTTTTTTGGGGCTCAATTGAGGCGCCAGCTTGCGCTTCCCCCATAACATGCCCACCGCATAGCCCCCCACATCGCTGGCCCAGGTCAACAGGAGAGCCAACAGCATGATCAAAAAAGGATCGGCCAGGTTTAACACGCGCAGGGAATACTGCAGGGTTAAACCCAGGTAAAACGGCCCGAACAAGTTTAAGGAAAGCTCTGCGATAGTAATGCGGGGATAGGACCATACCCCGAAAGCCGCCATCGCCAGGCCGACTGCCGTAAGACCTGCCCAGATCAACTCTTCAGACAGGAGCGGAGCAGCCCACAAGAGGAGCAAAAGGCCATAACCCGGCAGCCACAGTACCGGAATGTTTTTGTGCTTCATCATGTCTAGATATTCGTAAAGCGATACTACCGCCATAACGAAAAACAGGCCTTTCCAAAACATTCCGCCCTGATAGAGGCAGAACAGGATGATGGTGACGCCGGTCAGGGCGGTGATTACCCTGGTTTTAAACATGTTTTTCACCTTTATCCTGTCGGCTCAGTCCGCCGAAACGGCGATCCCGGTTCTTAAAATCAGCGATGGCCTGCAAGAGATCCTGTTGGCTGAAATCGGGCCACAGCCGTTGGGTTACCCATATTTCGGTATAGGCGATCTGCCAGAGCAAAAAGTTGCTGATGCGCATCTCTCCGGCGGTGCGGATCAGCAGGTCCGGGTCAGGCAGATCGGCAGTGGACAGCAATGACGAAAAAAAACCCTCATCGATGGCATCGGCCGACATCTTTCCACCAGCCACCAAAGCGGCGGCTTTCTTCACTGCAGCCAGGATTTCATGTCTGGCTCCATAATTGAGGGCGATGCTGAAGGTTAACCCGTCATTATTCCTGGTTTTTTTCAAGGCCTCTTCCAATTCCAGCCGACACCTCGGTGGCAATAAACGGTAATCCCCCAGTATATTGATTTTTACATTGTTTTCATGGAGTTCTTGCAGTTCCTTAAACAGGTATTCCACCAGGAGGTTCATCAGGTAATCCACTTCTTCAGTGGGGCGCCGCCAATTTTCTGTGGAAAAAGCAAAAACCGTCAGATAGGGGATATTGAGCTCGCCCATCGACTTAACCAGTCGCTTTAAAGCGCTCATACCTGCTCTGTGCCCCATGGTCCGGGGCATTAACCGCTTTTTGGCCCAGCGCCCGTTGCCATCCATTATCACCGCAATATGGCGTGGCAGATCCTCGCTCCCAGCACCCACTTTATCCCTTCTCTCCGAAACGATAATACCCCCATGAGGGGGTATAGTAGTTTACTCAATATTATAACCGCACTAGACTGGAAATAAAACCCGCAACTATACCTCCATGATTTCCTTTTCCTTGGTCTGCAGAATGGCGTCTACGTTCTTGACATACCGGTCGGTCAGTTTTTGCACTTCGTCGGCGCCCTTTTTGCTCTCATCTTCGGAGACGAGTTTGTCTTTCTCGCTGGATTTGAGCATGTCATTGGCTTCACGGCGAATATTGCGCACCGCAACCCGGGCCTCCTCAGCCCTCTTCTTGACCACCTTGACCAGCTCTTTGCGCCGTTCTTCGGTGAGCTGTGGTATGGCTATGCGGATCACATTGCCATCATTGCTGGGGGTTATCCCCAGATCAGATTTCATGATAGATTTTTCTATATCGGCTATTATGGACTTATCCCAGGGCTGAATCACCAATAGCCGGGCTTCCGGCACGGTTATATTAGCCAGCTGGTTTATGGGTGTGCCGACCCCATAGTAATCCACACTGAGCTTTTCCACCATGGCAGGATTGGCACGCCCTGCCCTCAATGAAGCCAGATCTTTGGTGAGATGCTCCATACTCTTTTTCATGCGGTCTTCAGCATCGTTAATGATATCTCTGATCATCGGTTTACCTCCCTACATAAGTGCCAATCTTCTCCCCTATGACCGCCTTTAAGATATTGCCTTGCTGATTCAAATCAAAGACAATAATGGGGATGTTGTTATCCATACACAGTGAGGCGGCCGTGGAATCCATCACCCCAAGGCCCATATTGATAACATCGATATAATCCAGTGCGGTGAATTTCTTGGCCTCGGGGTTTACCACCGGATCGCTGTCATAAATCCCATCAACCTTTTTAGCCATCAGAATTACTTCGGCTTCGATCTCCGCAGAGCGCAATGCTGCGGCAGTGTCGGTAGAGAAGTAGGGGTTGCCGGTCCCGGCGGCAAAGATCACCACCCGGCCTTTTTCCAGATGGCGGATGGCCCGCCGCCTGATATAAGGTTCGGCGACCTCCCTCATCTCTATGGCTGACATCACTCTGGTGGGGTAGTCCTTCGATTCCAGGGCGTCCTGCAGGGCCAGGGCATTGATGACAGTTGCCAGCATACCCATGAAATCAGCGGTAGCACGATCCATGCCTTTGGCACTGCCGGCCACCCCACGCCAGATATTGCCCCCGCCAACCACTATTGCTACTTCTACCCCCAATTGAGCCACCTCAATAACCTGGGCGGCGATGGTGGATAGGGTTTCTGGATTAATGCCGTAACTATCATTCCCAGACAGGGCTTCTCCGCTGAGTTTGAGAATGATGCGTTTGTATTTGGGGCTCCGCAAACTGTCAACCTCCCCGCTCTGTCCCATTATTTGGATTGAATCTGGGCCATAACCTCTGAGGCAAAATCAGCCTTTTCTTTTTCAATGCCTTCGCCCACCTCATAGCGTGCGAAACGGCGCACATTGACATTTTCGCCGATGCGGGCGATCGTTTCATGGATGAGCTGTTCCACGGTCTTGTCAGGATCTTTAATAAAGGGCTGCTCCATGAGGCAGTTTTCCTTATAGTACTTTTCGATGCGTCCGTCGATCATTTTCTCGATGATTTTCTCCGGCTTGCCTTCTTCCAGGGCCTGGGCTCTCAATACCTGGCGCTCCCGCTCCATTTCTACGGCCGGGACCTCTTCGCGCCTGACATAAGTGGGATTGGAGGCGGCTATCTGCATGGCGATGTCATAAGCCAGCTGTTTGTATTCCGGGGTTTTGGCCACAAAATCGGTTTCACAGTTGACTTCCACCAGAACCCCAATGCGTCCGCCGCCATGAATATATGAAACCACCAAACCTTCGCTGGCTATCCGGCCGGCTTTCTTGGCGGCCTTGGCCAGCCCCTTGGCCCGCAGTTCATCGATGGCCTTCTCAACATCCCCTTCACACGATACCAGGGCGTTTTTGCAGTCCATCATGCCCGCGCCGGTTCTTTCACGCAATTCCTTTACCATTGCTGCTGAAACTTCCATTATCCAATTCCTCCTATTTCCGGTGTATCCTTAAACAGTCCGTATAAGATCTTTATAGCCAAAAAGAAGGGGTGTAGGAACAAGCCCTGCACCCCTCTCTGTTATGCGTTTACCTGTTCCCCTTGTTTGCCTTCCAGAACAGCATCGGCGATTCTAGAAGATATTAATTTTACGGCTCTTATGGCATCGTCATTGCCGGGGATGACATAATCGATTTCGTCGGGATCACAGTTGGTGTCAACTATAGCCACCACTGGTATGTTCAATTTCCTGGCCTCGGCTACGGCTATCTTTTCCTTCCTTGGATCGACCACGAATACTGCGCCGGGCAAGCGTTCCATGTCCTTAATGCCTCCCAGGAAGCGTTCCAATCGTTCCTTCTCATTGAGAAGACGAGCCACTTCCTTCTTGGTCAGGACTTCCATGGAGCCGTCCGCTTGCATCTTCTCCAATTCTTTCAGCCGCAACACCCGTTTGCGGATGGTTTTGTAGTTGGTGAGCATGCCGCCCAACCAGCGCTGATTGACGAAATACATGCCGCAACGGTTGGCTTCTTCCCTGATGGTTTCCTGGGCCTGTTTTTTGGTTCCGACAAACAGGACCCCTCTTCCCTCGGCGGCTACGCTTTTAATAAAATTGTAGGCATCGTCAAACTTCCGTACCGTCTGCTGTAAATCAATGATGTAAATCCCATTTCTCTCCATATAAATATAGGTAGCCATCTTGGGATTCCATCTGCGTGTCTGGTGTCCGAAATGCACTCCGGCTTCGAGGAGCTGCTTCATAGTAATTACTGACACCTGAACACCTCCTTTCAGTTTTATTCCTCCGCTGTTTCATTCCGGCTGAAAACTCACCGGGTGAGCACCTGCCAGCCAGTCCTGCAGCGTGTGTAATTACCAAAAATTAATATAACATAAGCCTGGTGGTTTGGCAATATTCGATTCGCGGCGGTTCTGCAATGAATAAAAGCCCGCATATGGATGGGGCTTCACACCTGCTATAGTCTTGCCAAAATCTGCGCTGATGATACCTTCCAGCGGTTTTATCCATCCTCCCGGGTTTGACAGCTGTTTATCAAATGCCGTTAGATAATAAAAAAGTACTTTTTGGCAGAAAACAAGGTTTTAACCGGCTGGTCGAGCCAATCGCCGGTTTTCTTCCAGATGCCTTTATAGCCAATACTATTTCTTTTCCTTAAGGAATCAACATATATCACCGGCAGAAAACCGAGCAGCAAGATCGCTGGACCGGATACCAGACCGGCGGCGAAACTCCCGGTTTTTACTTCTATGATCCGGGAGAATGGTGTAGCCAGCATCATTAAAGCAAGTAAGACGATCCAATGACGTTTTACCGCCAGGTCTTTTATCGATATGCCCATAAGCAGGCAGGTAGGGATTAAAGCCATGGCGATGACCAGCATAAACAGAATGACGGTTAGGAAATGCATGTAAACACCCCCTTAATATCACTGTCGGATACTTGAAGCATATGTTTAAAGAGCAAGGTTAGGTACTAATAATGGAATAAGCCAGATGATCCACATGACCAGGTGGGAAATGATAATAGCGACAGAGATGCCATTCATCCAAAATAAGGCGGAGGTAGCCCTTCTTCTCCTGGCCCATAATATTAATATAATTATTGAAATAACGAAAAAAATGCCTAGCCACACCAGCGAAGTGATCGGATAATTAACCCCGACCACTCTGGTGGGAACCTCGAAACCATTATATTGGGGAGGGCTGTAAATATTATTGATAATGTTAAATAAAAGCGGGCTCCAGGTGCAGAGCAGGGTCAGAATCGCCGCTATGATTATAACGGCCGAAATCAGGTAATGGGAAAATTTCCAGCTATGATTCATAACCTTTCGATCCTTCCTCAAGATTTGATGCTGCCACGTTTTCAGTTTGCCCATAACGGGGCTATCCTGTCAATCCGGTTGGTCCAGATCCCGCCTGTGTAATTGTCAGGCAGCAGCTTGATGTCGTCAAGGGTGTCAAATCCTTCCGAGAATTTCCCGTCACCGGCTACAACAATCACCCGGGTGTTGACCCGGTCCATTCGATTTAGAAAACGGTCCGGCCATCCCCATAAGAAAGAAGCATATTTAAGCGGTATATGCAGTTCGGTATTCCTGCAGGAATCGGGAACATATCCGGTCCAGCCAACCGCGGCATATGAAAGCAAAGCCTTCTTCAGCGTTGCCATGGACATAACCCGAAGCCGGGGGAGCCTTTGCTGCAAAACCGCTACCGGCTTATCACCGCCGTAAACCGCCAGTTGCTTCAAGCGGGCATCGGATTGTCTGCCCAGGTATTCAGCCAGAAGTTCCCCGTCCTGTGCCTCATTGGTTTTAATATGAATGAGCAGCGAGCGGTCCGGGAAGCGGTTCATTACTTCCTGAAGGGAAGGCATGAGTCCGACGCCCTGGCCTCTAAATGGAAAGGTCTTGCCTTGATCAGCGGTATAATTGCAGCCCACATCCAGACGTTTTAATTCGCTCATGGTATAGTCTTTAACGGAGCCGCTCCCGTCCGTTCTGTATTCCAGCGTCGCGTCATGAAAAACCGCAAACTGTCCGTCCCGGGTTGATTGGATATCCAGCTCGACGATATCGGCCCCGGCCTGAAATGCCGCCTCCATGGAAGGAATCGTGTTTTCCAGAAAAGGATGCTCAGGCGGGTAAATGCGCCGGGCGGTGTTGGTTGCGTTCGTAATCCCTTCCATACTAAAAGTTTGCGCCAGACCGCGATGGGCAAGAAGCACCGGCTCGCCCGAACGGTGTTCCGCTAGCAGGGAAGTATTATTCAAATATACAAAGGCAATCAAAAGTATTAACGCCCATACCATTTTCCGTTTACGAAGATTTATCAACTGCTTCATGGCCTTTTAATTCTCCATTAATATCGACTATACAAATATATTACCCCTCGCCGGGAACTTTCAATTTTAAACATCGGGAGATGCTACGGAGCAATTGCAACACACCGCTGCAACGAGGCAGCGCCTCATTATAATAAATCAAGGGAAAAAAAGAAATAGTTTATATTTTAGAGTAGGAAAAGACTTTGTGGGGACAACTTTCACGTTTCAAAAAACAACTATCCTTAATTCCAGACGTTTCTTTTGCCCTAACTGTAAAACTCGGGAAAATTGATATAGCATGAGATTGGATGGTTTGGCAATAATTCGATCCGCGGCGATTCTGCAATGAATAAAAGCCCGCATATGGATGGGGCTTCACACCTGCTATAATGTTGCCAAAATCTGCGCTGATGATACTTTCAAGTGGCTTTATCCATCTTTTTTTTTCGCTCCAAATTCAAAATCAGATGTACTTCGCCCTGTCCGCGCTGCAGTATCTGGGAGATTTGCTTAACATCCATCCCCTGCCTGTAGAGCTGATGAACTGCCAGGGTAGGATGCATGTGGCGGTAGGCCTCGTAATCTTCCTCTGCATAAGGCCCGGAAGCGGCGCCGGCCGGCTGGCATTGTTCGACTGCGGCCTTAAGTTCCCCGGACCCGGACTGCATCTCTAAATGCGCCTCAGCGGCGAGCTCCTGATAGAATTGGACTACCGGGTCAGGCCCCGCGGCCTGTTCTGCAGCAAGCCTGGAGGGGAGGCTTTGGGCGGCTTGCAGGCGCCGGTCGAAGTCATCGATAACGCTGCGGGAAAGGTCCACCGCGTTACTGAGCATGGCCTCCATATCCTGGCTTACCATCCGGGCTTCACTGATCAATTCCTCCAATTGTAGGGCTGAGGCCCGGGCGCTTTCCTGTTTAGCCCACCACAACCAGCCCAGGAGGATGAGGAAGATAACCGCGAAGACAGCCATAAACCACATCTCTCACATCAACCCCTAAATCTTTATATCAATAGTGTTGCCTTTAAAAAAATCTTTGAAAAGCTCTTGCTCCCCGTCCGGATTTTCATTGCCGGAACGGTGGCGGTCACGGCTTTGTTCCTGTTCTTGCTTTTTATTGTGTCTGTCCTCCAGGGTTTTAGCCTCAGGATCGCTCAGTTCCCGAACCGTCTGCCGGTTGGCTATGGTTTGATTGTTTATCAGCTGAGAAAACTCACCCTGGCGGTGGCTGGCCTCAGTACGCTGGGTTTGTTGAATACGAGCTATGTCGGCTACCTTTTGAACTAAAACCTGCATATCCACGCTTTTGATGCTCATAGCTGCCCCCCCATTCAGCGCAGCGGTACTACCCGCACCTCTCCCCGTTCTACAGCAAAGGCCGAATACTTAATGGGATCGTTGATGATGTAGATCAGCTTTCCGATGCTGATCCTGACCCCGGGATAGGCCACATCATGCGCTTTTACCATAGCATTCTCACTGCCCTCGAATTCATCTTCCAAAAACTCCATGCGCTGTTCCATCTCATCGATCTCCTGGCGCAGGGTTCTGTAAACATCCAGAAGCCTCATCAAGATCTGTTTTTGTTTGTTGCTCAGTTGTTCCGGGTTGTTGATCTGATGCTGGTAGGGCTTCAGGTTCTGGTTGATATTCCCCAGGGTGCGCCTCTTTTCTCCGCAGTTTTTGGTTATCTGCTGGTATTCATCACGGTAGTGCGGATTGATGCCGACTTCCACTACCGTCTGGGTAGCCAGCTGTGAACCCAGGACCTTGGATTCCACTTCCCGGCCGGCCTGTATTACTCCCCCCACGATAATGGCCTTTTTATCAGTGACTTTTACCATGCCGCCGGCTTTGACCTGAGACTGGATGATGGCATCTTTCACATATACGGACATTCCGGCTTCCAGGCGTGCATTCTCCACAAATCGGGCGGTGATATTACCCCCGGCCTTGACAAAGCCCTTGAGTCCTCCCCCGATACCGCCCCGCACCAGGATGCTGCCTTCAGCCACCACTTCAGCTCCTTCAATAGAGCCCCCGATCTCAATGTCACCCCCGGCTTTGACTTTAAAGCCGGTCATCACATTGCCCATAATGCGCACGGCGCCGATGAAATCGATGTCCCCGGTAGAGTAATCCACGTCGCCGCGCACATCAAAGATAGGGCTCACTTCGACGCGGTTGCTGATCATGCTGACATGTCCGTCGGTTTGAGCAAACAGGTAGCACCCGGTGGGATCGACAACCGTGTTCTTGCCGCCTGCCAATTTAAGGTCTTTTCCCTTTCTGGCCACCAGGGGAACCCCGGTCACATCCATTCCTGGAACCCCCTGGGATCCAGGGACCTTTTCGGCCAGGAGCTCGCCGGTGCGGACATTGTGGATAAGCCCCAGATCCTTGTAATTGGCATTGCCGGTTTCGTCAATTTTGGGGCTGTTTTTCTGCTGCGGCAAATCGAAATGATAAATGATTTGAGCATTGATTCCATGCTGAGGTTCTTTGCCGATGGCCACCAGTACGGTCTGGCCCCAGTTGTGCTTCTGCAAGGCTTTATTTACCAACACTTCATTAATACCAAAAACCACCCGGCTGTCAGTCAGGGCCTGCAGGGCTTTTTCCTTGCTGCAGGGCTTGCCGTCTCCGACAGGGGCAGTTATTTCCAAATAAGCGTTCATACGGTTTGCATCGATGGCCACCATGGCCTCACCGTCAACCGTGCTGCCAATGCTGTTCATATCCGTTTCCTCATTTACGTCACCAAGTGCTTTCTTTTGCTGAGACTGCCGCGCATTCTCATAATGGCTTTGGTATGAAGCTGTGATATCCTGGATTCAGACAGGCTCAAAACCGCTCCGATCTCCTTTAAGGTCAGGCCCTCGTAATAATAGAGGCCAACCACGATTTTTTCCTTTTCCGGCAATCGGGCAATGGTCTGGGCCAGCAGTTCTTTAACTTCACCAAGCTGCAGGAGTTCCAAAGCATCTCCGGCGTTTTCGTCCTCCAGCATATCTACGATACGTTTTTTACGGTTATCGCTGTCCTCGCCGGGAATAAAATCGTCCAGCGATATGATGGTGGAAGCGGCCACCTCTCTTAAAAGGTTGGCGAAGTCCTGCAGGCTAATGCCCAACTCCTTGGCCACCTCGGCGTCAGTAGCCGACCTTCCCAGGCGGGCCTCCAGATTGGTGTAGGTTCTCTCCAATTCTTTGCTTTTCTGCCTGACCGACACCGGTACCCAATCCATGGCCCTCAGGCCGTCAATGATGGAACCGCGGATGCGGGTGATGGCATAGGTTTCAAATTTGATGTTGCGCTTGTGGTCGAATTTTTCGATGGCATCGATTAAACCCTCAATACCATAGGAGATCAACTCATCCACTTCCACTACCGAAGACAGATTGATAGCCAGCCGATTCGCCACATACTTGACCAAATGGGCATAATGCACAATCAATTCGTCCCGTGCTTCGAGTTCGCGCCCTTCCTTATATTGAACCCATACCGTGCTCATATCTCTTTTCATTTATATGACTCTCTCCCCATCACCGAGTGTTTTGATCAACAACTCACCTGTAGCAGGATCGAAAACGATGGTGCGGCCTACATTTCCGCCCACGTCTTTGGCAACCATCTTGATGTTGTGTTTTTTCAAATTCTCCTCTACGGCCTGCACGTTGCGCAAACCGATCTTCATGATATCGCTCTCACCCAGGAATTTGAACATCTGAGCCCCGCCAGCTATTTTGGCGATAAGCCGGTTGGCGTTTATACCGTCCTTATTTAATTCACCCAGAACCATCTCCAGTGCGGTATCAGCGAATTTAGCCTGGTTGTGGGTATGACCCCGGGATAATTCACCAGACGGCAGCATGATGTGTGCCATGGCGCCTATCCTGCTTCTGGTATCGCACAAGCAGATGCCGATGCAGGAGCCAAGCCCTGTGGTTATCAGTTTATTGGGGGCCCGGGCGATTTTGTAATCAGCCATGCCTACCTTGACGAAATTGCCCATCAGTTGTTCACCCCAAGCGCAGAGAGAATGGTGTCCAAAGCCTCAGGCTCGGGAAGCATAAAGAAGTGTCCCACCACATTGTGGTCATCTTTTTTAAAACAGGTCTCCAGAAGGAGAACATGATCAGCAACCTCGCCAAACTTTGCCAATATAGCGTCAAGAACAGATCCGGCCATGTCCATGGCCAGGGCCGGCACCGATGGGACCAGAGTCAGCCGGGTAAAAACGGATAAGGCATTGAGGTAAGTCGCAGCGATTATGTTTCCCATCTCGCGCATGGCAGACAATTCCAAATCGCCGAGATTATCAGGCCGGGTCTCCCCGATTCCTTTCCCCATAAGTAAATCTACCAAGACCACTGCCTGCTCAATAGGCAGCATGAAGAGGATATTGGAACTGACCGATCCCCCTACATTCAGGTACACACCAATAATATGGCGATCAGCGCCCCCCACCAGGTCGGGAACGGTATCAAACGGCAGGATTTTAACCCTGGGGACATTCATTTCAATTTTTGAGTTGATCAGCTGAGCCAAGGCGGTGGCGGCATTGCCCGCGCCGATGTTGCCGATCTCCTGAAGCGCATCCAACTGCATGTTGGAAAGATCACCGATGTACACCAATTTATTCCACCTACCTAATATTATCATTAATGAGAATTTTGTAAATATTAAGTAAAATTAAAATCCGATCCTCAATTTTGGCTATACCGTTGATATGACTGGCATTCATGCCTTGATAAACGTGGTCAGTGGCTTCGATATCCCCGGTGTTGATATGCAGAACTTCGGATACTTTGTCGACTATGATCGCCGCTTTAATATCATCCAGCTGGAACACGATGATACGCTGGTCTTCACTGCTGCCCCGGGCGGGCAGTTTAAACTTGGTGTGCAGGTTGAACAGCGGGATGATATTGCCGCGCAGGTTTATCACCCCTTCCACATAAGGTTCGGTTCGGGGAATGCGGGTGACTTTGTGCAGCTTGATGATTTCCTGAACATTGATGATGTCTACCGCATACTCTTCCAGGCCCAGTTGAAATGCGACTACCTGCATCTCTTGCTTGGAATCGCTGTAAGATTTATTCTCTACTGCCTGCATAACCTAAAACCTCCTCTAAAACAGGCTGGCTACATCCAGAATAAGATGAACATTGCCGTCTCCGGCCACGATGGCCCCGGCCAGCCCCGATATGCCGGACAGCAGCTTGCCCAGCGACTTGATGACGATCTCATGCTGGCCGATCAAGGCATCCACTACCAGCCCCGCCTGACGGTCTGCTTTCCGCACCACCACAACATAAGTAGATTCCTGGACGGGCGCCTCGCCGGGCACGTCTAACAGGCTGCGCAGCCGGTATAATGGCAGTACTTTGCCGCGGAGCAGAATGACTTCCTGATTTTGCACCATTTTGATATCCTGATCGGATATCATGGTGGTTTCGTCAACATTGCTCAAAGGAATGGCATAGATCTCTTCACCGACTGATACCGTTAAAGCTTGAATGATGGCCAGGGTGAGAGGCAGCTTGATGGTAAAGCGAGTCCCCCGGCCTGCTTTGGAGGCCACCGAGATCTCCCCGCCTATCGCTTCCATTTTGGCCTTGACCACATCCAGACCTACCCCGCGGCCGGATACATCAGTCACTTCGGCTGCAGTGCTGAACCCCGGCGTGAATACCAGCCTGAAGGCCTCCTCCGCAGTGATCTGTTCGGCTTCCCGGCTGCTGATCAGGCCTTTGTTTACGGCCTTTTCCAGTACCCGTTCCAAATTTATGCCGCGTCCATCGTCTTCCACCTCGATGTAGACATTGTTGCCTTCATGCCGGGCGGACAATTTTACCATGCCCCGGCCCGGTTTGCCTCCCTGCAGGCGTTCCTGAGGCAGTTCAATACCGTGATCCAGGGCGTTGCGCAGCAGGTGGATCAAAGGGTCGCCGATTTCATCAATCACGGTGCGATCCAGTTCGGTTTCCTGACCTTCCATAATAAAATCGATTTCTTTGCCTAATTCTTTGGCCAGATCCCGGACCATGCGCGGAAAACGATTAAAGACCTGTTCGATAGGAACCATGCGCACCTTCATGACCACGGATTGCAGTTCGGTGGTAATGCGGTCCACCTGCTCGACGGTCTCCTCTAACTCGCTGTTTTTACTGATCAGGCCGATCTGCTCCAGGCGGCCTTTGTGCATAACCAGCTCGCCCACCAGATTCATCATTTCATCCAGTTTTTCTATGTCAACCCGCACTTTTTGCTTGAATTTCTGCACCTTGGAGCCGTTATCGGCCGGCTGCGCTTGAGCCGCCGGATTGCCCCGGTCTGCTTCGGCCTGATCTGGAACTTGACCAGCCTGGTACTCATCCAGACCAAATTCTTTGACGCTATTCGCCCTGACCTCGGAAATGCCGTTTATACGCCTTTGCACCTCTTCGGCATTAAGATGGGTGACATACAGGAGGGAAAAGCCGCTATCGAATTTCCCGTCCTCCAAATCTTGTACCGGCGGCGCTGCCTTGGTGATGTCGCCTTCAGACTCCAGAGCTTTAAATACCATAAAAGAGCGTACTGTTTTCATGGCGCAATTCTGATCCACCTCCACTTCGAGAAGCAGAACTTTAAAGCCCCTGTTGCGGGCTTCATCAATGAGGGCGAGGTCATAATCATTCAATTCAAACCTGACCGGCGCTTCACCCTCAGCCTGTGCCGCACGGGCCGGCACAGGCGCCGGTTCGGCCAGAGCAGCCGCTTGTGAATCGCCGCTTTTCAAGGTTTCCAGGAGAGCCACCAGGTCAGAATTGTCCAACTCTCCGCTTCGCTCTCTTTCGATGCCTTCCACCATGATCTGGATCCGGTCAAAACACCGGAACAATACGTCTGTAACCTGACCGTTGACCTCCAAAACCGCTTCCTTGAGGCTGGAGAGAACATCTTCCATATGGTGAGTAAGGTCGGCCAGGTCCTCGAAACCCATGGTGGAGGACATCCCCTTCAGGGTATGGGCAGCCCGGAAGATTTCATTTAATGCCGCTCCATTATGGGGCTGCTGCTCCAATTCCAAAAGGCACCGATTCAGATTGGCCAGATGCTCGCGGCTCTCTTCCAAAAAAACATCCAAGTATTGCGACATATCAATTGTCGTCAATTGAAACACCTCCAGGTTATTACAATGACGGTGAGGCTACAGCAATTTCATGATGGTGCCGGGGATCTCCGGCAAGGGCACCACAAAATCCACCTGCCCTGTTTCCACCGCCGCTTTGGGCATTCCGTACACCACACAGCTGGATTGGTGTTCTGCTATGGTCCGGGCCTTTTTGGCGCGGACTTGGAGCAGACCGGCGGCGCCGTCATGGCCCATACCGGTCATAATCACACAAACCATATGAGCCCAGAACTGTTCGGCAGCCGATGCCAGCAAGACGTCAAATGCAGGCCGGCAACCGTGCAAGGGGGGTGACTGATCCAGCTTCACCAACAAATCCCGCCTGCCCCATTGCGCTGCTGCGGCGACTTTGAGATGGTAATCCCCCGGAGCCACATAAGCACAACCGGGAAGAATTTTCTCCCCTGGCTCGGCTTCCTTGACCCTTACTGCCGATACCTGGTCCAGCCGTTCGGCCAGGGAGCGGGTAAATCCGGCCGGCATGTGCTGCACGATCAGGATGGCGGCATTGATGTGGCCGGGCAGTTTGGGGATCACCTGATGCAATGCTTTAGGCCCTCCGGTGGAAGTCCCTATCAAGACCAGCTTGTTTAAACTGGCTTCCAGCCCGGATACTGTCCTGGGAGACGGTTCCGGCACATAGGCCTTGCGCAGGGATATTTTTTTTAGACTGCCCCGGGTTCCCGCAGCAATTTTAACCTTATTAACTATATCGTGGCTTGAGCCGGCGATATCCAGTGAAATTTGTGCGGAGGGTTTGGCCACAAAATCAACTGCTCCCAATTCCAGGGCTTTCATGGTAGCATCCGCGCCCTCGCTGGTCAGGTTGCTGAGCATGACAACCGGAACCGGCCGGGTCTGCATGATGGTCTTTAAGGCGGTCAAGCCGTCCATGCCCGGCATGGTAACATCCATTGTCACCACATCAGGTTTGAGTTCCTCAATGCGCTCCAAGGCCTCGCGCCCGTTTGAGGCCGTTCCAGCCACCTCTATCCCGGGGTCGCTGCTTAAGCGGTCGGCGATGAGCTTGCGCATGAATGCGGAGTCATCAACTACCAACACGCGAATCCTGGCCATTTGTTCATCCCCTCTTACGCTTCTAATAAACCCTTTTTGATCAATTCCCGCTGCATGGCAAACACAAAACGGGCAATCTGATCCCGGTCCTTTTCAGAAATATCTTCAAATTGAAGTGCGACCTGCCCTTTTCCCAGGCTGCCGGTTTGGTTGAAGACCCGCACGGTTTTAGCTTTGCAGGTGATCACTTCCGATGAGGGCAGGAATAGCTGCACTAAAAGCTCTTGCCCGGGCTTGACCGGAATTTCGGTGGACAGCAATACGCCTCCGGCACTGATGTCGACGGTTTGAGCCTCATAAGCGCTGAAATTATTGTTATTGTCACTCAGAAGGCGGAATTTCACCGGTAAAGCGGCATGTACACGCACATGCCTGCGCCGCTGCCCGACTGCCTGAATTACTTGGGGACGATAAACCGCCATCAAGGGCAGCGGTTTGAGTATACGCCTGATCACTGCGGTGTCAAATCCATAATAACTGCCATGATAAAAAATGCGCACCGCCAGTCTCTGCTTAGGATGCACCGGGATTAAGGCCCCCCGCCACATAGGCATGGAAAGGGCGAGGGTTTCGGCATCCATTCCCTCCACCCGGGCCGGCAGATACTCGATTTGATCCTTGATCAAGAGGCCTATCTCCAGGCGCATATTGAGCTTTATATCGCTGCTTTTCATGCCGCCCCCTAGCCATGGTCCCGCATAAAGCGCGTGATTTTTTGAAAGAACTTCTTTATGCCGCTGCCGCCGCTCTCCGCCGGTGAAGCCATGCCGCCGAGATTTACCAGGCGCCTGGCGATGTTCTGAATGTGCCGGGCGGCTGTACTTCTCGGATAGGCCTGCATCAGGGCCTTCTGCTGCCTGACCACTTCCCCTACCAGGCTGTCGCTGGGGATGCTGCCCAGCAGTTTTATATCAACATTGAGAAATTGTTTGCATACCAGGCGAAATTTCTCGGCCACCATCAATCCTTCGTTATTGTCAGACACCTGGTTTATCACCACTGACACCCCGCCCGCATAAGATTGCTTGGCGATGGTTTTAACGCAGCCATAGGCGTCGGTCAGTGAGGTCGGCTCCGGGGTGGTGATTACGATCACCTCGTCGGCGGCCAGCATAAAACTGATCACGTTTTTAGATATACCGGCCCCCGTATCTATAACCATGTAATCGTAATCGCCGTCCACCTTGCCCACTTCGATCAATATCCGGTTCAGCTCGGCATCGCTCAAGTTGGCCAATTCGTTGATGCCTGAACCGCCCGGAATGATCTTTAGTCCCAGAGGCCCGGTTATGATAATATCCTTCAGGCTTTTTCGCCCCTGCACCAGGTGCTGAATGTGATATTCGGGTGACAGCCCCAGCATAACGTCTATATTGGCCAGGCCCAGGTCAGCATCCAATAAGATAACCCGCTGTCCCTCGCTGCACAGGCTCAGCGACAGGTTTAACGCCAGGGTGCTTTTGCCCACCCCGCCTTTGCCGCTGCTGATCACAACGGTCCGTGTTTTTCTGCTGATGCCCATCATTTCGGCCTCTATTTGCTGGCGAACCCCTTGAGCCATTTTGCGCAGCTTGTCGGCCTGATCGCTTATCATGACTCATCTCCTCTCAACAGCATAGCGGCAATATTGAGGGAGTCGGGGACCTCAATATCATCGGGCACGTTTTGGCCGGTGGTGAAATAGGCCAAAGGCCGCTTAATCTCATTGAGGACGTTGATGATCTGGCCGTAGCGGTAAGTTTCGTCCAGTTTGGTGAATATCACCTTATTGACCGGTATTATGGAAAACTGCCGGTATACGTTGATGAGGTCTTTAGAGTCGGTGGTTACGCTCAATACCAGGATAATTTCATCAGGGTGGCCCAATTCCACAAATTGATGCAGTTCAGCCATGTGCTCCCGGTTGTTGGGGCTCCGCCCGGCGGTGTCCACAAAAATGATATCATGCTGTTTGAATTCCTCCAGGGCGGCTTGCAGATCCAGGGGAGTGAAGGCTACACTGATAGGAATTCCTATGATGTCCGCAAAGGTGCGCAGCTGTTCGGCCGCAGAGATCCGGTAGGTATCAAGGGTGACCAAGGCCACCCGCTTGTTTTCCAGAAAGGTCATATTGGCGGCCAGTTTGGCAATGGTGGTGGTTTTGCCCACCCCGGTGGGCCCCACCACAAAAACCAGGTGGCCCTGCCGGCCCGTCTCCAGCTGTATAGGAGAAATATCCTGCACGTACTCCTGCAGGGTGCGCAGGCAGACATCGCGCGCCCATCGGTCATCACCGGACTCGGGCAGGCGGGCTTCAACACTGGCGGCTATTTCCTGGGCGATGCTTTTGTCTACATTATTGTGGAGGAGGATTTCATAAAAATAACGCACCGGCTCGGCCATGCCTTTGAGAAGATCGACTTCAAACATGCGGGCTTGAATGTCGCTCATCATGGCCTTCATCTTCTGCATTTCCTGCATCAGGCCGAGTTCGGCCCCGGGGTCCGTCATCATAACCGCCGGCTTTGCCGCCGCTCCTTCCGGCTCGACCGGCTTAGCCGTGCTCTGCCGCGCTTTGTCGGTATTGACCTGCAGGGTGTCGTCGACCGCCACCGTTATCTCTACTTGGGGAGGCGAAAACCAGCCCCGGAATCCCCGGGGTTTCACCTGCCGGGTCTGCAATATAATGGCGTCGGGCCCCATCTCCTGTTTGGCCAGCTGCAGGGCGGACTGAAAATCACGGGCCACATACTTCTTTATTTTCATGTCGAAACCATCCCTATCACTTCAACATTGGCATCACTGTCGACTTCATTGTATGACAAGACCACCAGGTTGGAAATAAAGCGGTCTATCAGGCGTTTGAAATAAAGGCGCAGTACCGGGGCGCAGATAAGAACGGGCGACTGCCCGCGCAGGCTCAGGTCTTCCTGCATACTGCTGATACGATCGATCATCTTCTGAGCAACATCCGGGTCCACCGCCAGGTAGGAGCCGAATTCGCTTTGCTGCACCGAATCGCGCAGGATTTCCTCCAGAGACGGGTCCAGGGTCAGAACCGCCAGTTTGCCCTGGTCATTGGCGTATTGCCTGGTTATCTGCCGTTTCAGGGCCTGGCGCACATACTCGGTCAATAAATCGGTGTCTTTAGTGATCTTGGCATAGTCGGCCAGGCTTTCGAGAATAGTGATCATGTCCCGGATAGACACCTGTTCTTTAAGCAGATTGCCCAAAACCCGCTGAATATCACCCAGACTCATTAAATCGGGAATCAGCTCATCGACCACTGCGGAATGGCTTTCTTTGATATAGCTGATGATGTTCTGAATCTCCTGCCGGCCCAATAATTCAAAAGCGTGGGCTTTGATCACCGAGGTCAGATGGGTGGCCAGCACCGAGGGGGGGGTCGACTACCGTATATCCCGCCAGTTCGGCATGCTCTTTGTACGTGGTGCCGACCCAGCGGGCCGGCAGATTGAAGGCCGGTTCCA
>NZ_DCEA01000088.1:0-751 GCF_002316705.1 Syntrophomonas sp. UBA1041 | reverse complement strand
CGGCAGATTGAAGGCCGGTTCCACGGTGTTTATGCCCGGCAGGTCGGCATCGCTGCCAATCCCCGGGCCGATGGCCAGGTAATTTTCCAATAGCAGCTCGCCGTGAGCTATTTCTATGCCTTTGATTTTTATGGCATAGGAATTGGGCTTAAGCTGCATATTGTCGCGGATGCGCACCGGGGGTACGATAAAGCCCAGCTCCACCGCGCATTGCCTGCGTATCATCACGATACGGTCCAGGAGGTCCCCGCCCTGATCGGAATCCACCAGGGGGATCAGGGCATAGCCCAGTTCCAGTTCCATTTTTTCTACCTGCAGCAGTTCGATGACATTTTCCGGCTTGCGGATCTGTTCGGCTTCCACATATTCTTCGCTCTCCGGCGCCGGGTCCGGCTCAGCCTGTTTATTGCGCAAATAGAAATACAAGAATCCGAAAAGGATACCCATTGAATACATAGGCAGTTTGGGGAGTCCTACCGTTCCCAGCGCGAACAGGATCAGGGCTGACATGCCCAGAGCGCGCGGGTAATTGAAGAGCTGCTTGGATAATTCCTGCCCCAAAGAATTGGTTGAGGCGCTGCGGGTCACAACGATGCCGGTGGCGGTAGAGATCAGCAGGGCCGGGATCTGGGTTACCAGACCGTCCCCCACCGTAAGTATGGTGTATATCTGCATGGACTCGGCCATGGAAAGCTGCCGTTGGGCCACACCGATGATAAATCCGCCTACGATATTGATGATTATGATGATG
>NZ_DCEA01000026.1:10533-10745 GCF_002316705.1 Syntrophomonas sp. UBA1041 | reverse complement strand
AGCTTGGAAAGATCGAGCCCCGTGAACAGGTTAACGAACAGGCTGAAAGCTCCTCCCAGGAGCAGCAACAGGTAAAGATAAAGGGGTTTCCATTTAAATAGGTAGTACAGATAGAGGCTGCCTGCAAAAACCAAACTTAATGACACCATAAAACGGTGCCAGGGGGAGGGGGTCTGATTGGGATGAATGGGCAGTTCCTCATTCAAGATAAA
>NZ_DCEA01000026.1:0-10338 GCF_002316705.1 Syntrophomonas sp. UBA1041 | reverse complement strand
CCAATGGTGTCGATAGTATTATCCAAATTCTGTCCGGCATCCAGCTTTAAATCCTTGAAAGGTGACACATATAGGATGCGGATGCCACGATCGACTACGGCGCGCACCCAGCGATAATATCTGTCATCAATGCTTTTGACGAAGTCATCATTCACCGAGGTGTAGAGCCTATTGATGGGATACCCGGTTTTCTCCAGCACCTCATCCAGACCGGGGGTATTAACGTAGCCTAATTGTTCCGGTGTTTCTACTACCCCGATCATCAGGCCATAGCGGTTGACCAGATCGGATATGTTATCGAGATGAGCGGGTTGACCACTCACTTCATTGGAAAAAACCAGGTACTTGATGTCATAATCACGGACAATAGCCTCGTATTCCTGCAAGTATTCAAGGGATGTGCCCTTGCTGTTTTCCGGGCGCAAGACTATCTCTAAGCCATAGGCCTTAATCTGCTCGATTTCCCGGGGATCGAAACCCAGTATCATATCGAGTTGAGGCTGTATTTCTTTGCGCTTGTCGAGAACGGCAGCGGCGCTGTTTATAATAAAGTAATGGTTTTCCCCTTCGATTAGGTGGATTATCTGTCCAGCCTGGTAGCGGGACTCCAGCTGCGTACTTAAAAATTGGGCAACCTGCTCCTGGCTGGTAACCGCCACCAGATTGGCGGGGCTTACCTGTTGAGAGCCCATGCTTCTTAAAACCTTATTCCACAGCTGGGGCTGGTTGGCCTCATGGAAGGTGCGAAATTCGCCAAAACTCCATAGGTACACATCGCCTTGAAACGCCAGTTCGCGGAGACTGGTCTCTTTTAGCCCGATATGACGCACTCCATTGTTCTGCAGGCGCTCTAGGACACTGCCCATGGAGACATTGGCGGTAGCTGCCGAACGGGACATCTCTCGATAATCGGCTACTGTGATCAGCCGCTGGTTATTGGCTTCGATGCCAGTACGCAGCTGCCAGCCGCTATAGGATAAAACCAGGAACAGCAACAACCCGCCCCATAACAGCCATTTCAATTTGTGATTATTCACCAGCCTTAAACCTCCTTTAAGAAAAACACTTTAATCAGGCCCAGTAAATAAGCGATGCCTAAATACGCCGCCATGCTGGCTGCCAAGGGCAGCAGAAAACCCAAGCTGGATCGGCCTATACTCAGAAAATCAAAGCCCCACACTACTCCCAGCATGGCCAGAGCGGGAAGCAGCAGCTTAAAAAGGTATAAGATCAGATCGCGGTTGATGAAAGCCCCGATCTCTCTGGTTAGCATGACTGACATCCAGACTGCATAGAGCAGCATGGTTGCCGAGGTAGAAAGGCTTAAGCCGCCTATTCCCGCCGGACGAAACAAAACATAATCCAGACCCAGATTTATGAGTATGCAGCAGCCGCTGGCGATCATAGGCATCTTGAAGCGCTTCAAAGCATAAAAAACGCGATTATAAACCTCCTGGCAAAGGTAGCCCAGTACCGCAAAACTGTAAAACCAGAAGGCTAAAGAAGTCATGGCGGTAGATTCTGCTCCAAAAGCTCCGCGTTGATAAACCAGGGCTATGATTTCTTTATGATAACAGATTACCAGCAGAAGATAAGGCAAAAGAATGAACAGCAGCATTTTAAAGACCTGCCCCAATAAGAACCTGATCCGTTCGAAATCTCTATCCAGGCAATACTGGGATAAACGCGGAAAGACTACTGTAGTCATAGCCACGATAAAAACGCTGGTTATGGTGACAAACAGATTGCCGCCGAAGGCCAGGGAAGCAGCCGTGCCCGGTGAGAGATGGGTGGCAAAGGTGCGGTCGATGATCAAACACAGCTGCAAAAGGGAGTTGCCCATGAGAATAGGCAGCAGGCTTTTGAAGGTATTGCGAATATAGGGGTCGCTCCATTGCAGTTTAAAACGCAAATGGTATTTTTCGCGGATCAGCACCGGGAGTTGGATCAAGAACTGCAAGAGCCACCCCAGGGTGGTTACATAGCCCAGAAAGACCAGGTCGCTGCCCCTCCATAGCAGGGAGGCTATTATAAGCATATTAAAGGGGATACTGATACTGGCAGACACCAGGAAATATTGATGTACTTGCAAAACCCCGGCGGTCAGAAAGGTTAAACTGACAAATAACAGGGTGGGCATCATGATCCGGGTTAGCAAGACTGCTAAATGAGTAACTTCCGAACTGAATCCCGGAGCAATAATACGGGTCAAAGCCGGTGCAAAAACAATGCCCAGTAAAGTGATTGCGGTCGCTAAAAGGGTAACCTGGGCAAATAAATTGGCCAGATACTGGTTGCGCTCTTCCTTGGAACGTTGGGTGATGAAATAGGTCAGGTCAGGTATATTGACAGCTGACAAGGCGGTGCCGATGCTTGAAAAAAACAGGCTGGGAAAGCTGAATACCACCTGAAACATATCGGCTAAAACTGTAGTTCCAAACACTGAGGCAAAGACTATCTCGCGGACAAAGCCCAAAAGCTTGGAGAAAAAAATGGTGATTGAAACCCCTATGAAGGTTTTTCCGGTTTTGTTGCTCATCTGTTATCCTCTTTAAAATCAGTAGCCGTGCTCTGAAATCGATTTCTACTTGTTGCTGGCGACAGCCTTTCTGGGTATTAAGTTCAATGCCAGGCGCGCGTTTTCTTGTGCGCGGCGATGCAGCTCCGCGGCCATCTCCATGACTGCTTGCTGCATTTTACTGTCATTTAGAATTTCGGCGATCTGTGCTGCCATGCCCCCGGCATCCAGGGGCAGCGGGCTTAAAGCGAATTGTCCCAGGAAGGACTCCACTTTGGGGTCATAAGATATTCCTGCGAAACGGATCCCCTGGGTGGCTGCAAATATCAAAGCGTGCAGGCGCATACTTATCATCATATCCAACTGGCTGATCACGGCCAGGAGTTCTCCGCTGCTCAGATTCTGGTTCAATAACGTCGCCGGGCGCCGCATGAGAGCCATCACTCGCTGTGATTCGGATACATCCTCAGGCCAGCTCATGGGCAGAAACAGGATTTGATAGCCCTGATCCGCCAGTGCGTCTAATACTTGCGCCAAAGCGGCTTGATAGCCTTCCAGGGCGGCCCAGCGGCGGACGGAAACCCCGATGCAAGGCGAAGCCGGCAAATGGCCGGAAACAGCCCGCTTATCGTCCTCATTCGGCTGCAGGGCGAATACCGGATCTGCAGTCACCAGGACAGGGGGCTTAACAACGCCCAATTGCTTCAAAAGCTCGGCCGATTCCCGGTCGCGCACACTGATTATATTCACCTTATTAGCGATCAAACGCATCAGCCATTTACTCAGGGGCAGATTTATGGGCCCCACCCCCTGGGCGTAAAACATCACCGGTTTGCCCAAGAGTTTGGCCAGGGCCACCACCCCGATATAATACCACAGGGATTGAGCGCTGGTAACATCCTGAAAAATGCTACCTCCGCCACTGATTAAGAGGTCGCATTGATGCAACTGCCGGCACACTTGCCAGGGGTTTTTGTGATAAACCGCATAGAGGCCGTGGGAAGCAGTTGTCCGGGCAGGATTTCCAGAAAACACAACGAAATCAGCCTTTGGGGCCATGGCTTTGATGGATGAGGTGATGGCCAATAATAAGGCTTCATCACCAGCGTTGTCAAACCCATAATAACCTGACAAGGCGATCTTCATTACCGTACTCCTCACTAAAACTAAATGGTCTAGGTTTGCCCCCGGACCATCTCATTAATTATATTACTAGGCCTGTCTGATAGCAATATATCTCCCAATTACTCAATATTCGTCACCTCTTGACAGGGTTTTATCCTATACTTGCCATATAGACAACCTAAAATAGCGGTGTTAGAATGAACCTAGCTTTGGACTTGGGGGAGGAGTAACCAAATGCTGACTTATGCCCATATTTCTGTGGCATTGATAAGTACCTTCTTTATTTCGATATTATGTGTGCCATTGGCAACTCAACTGGCGCGCAATCTGGGAGCAATTGACCCCCCGGATGAACGCAAGGTGCATAAAGTTGAAATGCCCCGATTGGGCGGCCTGGCGATTTTTGCGGCTTTTATGCTCAGTCTGATCATTTTTACCAAGGTTACCGGGCCTATGCTGGGGCTGGTACTGGGAGCGACTATCATTTTTTTGGTCGGGGCAGCCGACGATATTTATCATCTCTCCCCATTGGTCAAGCTTCTGGGTCAGTCTTTGGCTGCCGCCGTAGCGATGTATTACGGGGCTATGGTGCACTTCATGACCAATCCTTTTGACGGCATGCTGGCTCTGGGGTTCTTAGGCATCCCGTTAACTTTCCTGTGGATCGTAGGGATTACCAATGCTATAAACTTAATCGACGGCCTGGATGGATTGGCTGGAGGAGTCTCGGCAATCGCCGCTACTGCCATGGGGATAGTGGCATTGCGCCAGGGACAGGTGGACGTGGCTATGGCAGCCTTGTTGCTGGTTGCCGCCATCATCGGGTTTCTCCCTTACAATTTTCACCCCGCGCGCACCTTTATGGGGGATAGCGGCTCGAACTTCTTGGGCTTTGTATTGGCTTGTTTGGCCATTATGGGTACTGCCAAAGGCACAGCGGTGGTTTCTTTGCTGATACCGATCGTTATCCTGGGTATTCCCATTTTCGATACCTTTTTTGCCATAATACGCCGCATTAATAATCGTAAACCGATTTTTCTGCCCGACAAAGACCATTTGCATCATCGTTTGATGGCCATGGGAATGAGCCACCGCCGCAGCGTGTTTATCATCTACGGCATCAGCGCTTTCTTCAGCGGGATTGCCGTCTTGTTGACTTTTGCCACCAGCCCCAAAGCATCACTACTGTTGTCTTTACTGTTATTTGTTATTGTCTTGGGCGCAGATCGCATCGGATTGCTGACCGGCCGCAACCGGGGGCGCCCTTCTCCCGACCGCAGTGTTGATGTATAGCCATTAACAAAGGAGCCACTACTAATGCGTAAGACTACACTAAAGTTTTATTTTAAATTCGTGCTGGTGGCCGCACTGGTGTTCGGAATCTGTTTTGGCGCCGGTGCCGGAATGGCCAACCTTTTCAATCGCAATCAACCGAGTATCTCGGCAGAGGAGAATCAGCCGGCCGAGCCTGAACAGCCCGGCGAGCGTACCAGTATCCTGGTTCTGGGGTCGGACGAGCGTAAAGGAGAAACCGCATCACGTTCAGACACGATCATCCTGGTTACTATTGATCCCAATTTAAACAAGGTAGCCGTTGTTTCCATTCCCCGGGATACCCGGGTTACGCTTAGCGGCGGCGAGGTTGGCAAAATCAATGCGGCCTATGCATATGGAGGCCCGGAGGCTTCGGTTAAGGCGGTTCAGAATTTAATGGGCATACCGGTTGATTATTATGTGGAACTAAACTTTGAAGGATTTGCCAAAGTGGTAGATACCCTGGGAGGGGTGACGATTGACGTTCCCCAAAGGATGTACAAGCCCATCGAGGGCATAAACCTCTATCCCGGGCTGCAGCGCCTGAATGGGAGCCAGGCCCTGGCTTTTGTACGCTATCGTGATTATCAGTTGGGTGATATCGACCGGGCCAGCAAACAACAGCAATTTCTAACCGCTCTGGCTGCAGAGATTTTGCAGCCCAGCACCATACCCAAATTGCCGGCTCTGATTAATGAAGCCCGTCCATATTTAGATACCAATATGGGACTGAAAACCATGCTCAAACTTAGCAGCTGGGCGCCCAAATTTACGGCTGAATCGGTGGTGAGCCAGACTCTGCCGGGATATTTTTATGATCAGATGGGCGCTGACAACCAATTGCTGCAGAGTTATTGGGTGGCGGATAAATCCAGCGTAAATGGGTTGGTTGACAAGATGCTGGCAGGACAGACTGTTGCGGTTGTTCAAGAAGGATCGGTAGTGGTGCAGCCCAAGTCATCGAGCAGCAGCAGTTCTGGAACCAATCAAAGCGTGAATAACGACAGTGGAAAATCATCTGGCGACTCCAAGAACAGCGGCGAAGCTTCCGGTGATTCCAAGACCAACGCTAGTGATACTTCCAAGTCAACCTATACTCGTGAGAACAGGAAGACCAGTACTACCAGCACACCGTAGAGCGTAGCTGCAAGTCCCGCCCATAACTGGAGCGGCAGATAGCAGAATAACCCAATTAATATGAGAGTTTGCTTCTTTTCAACACCATTCGCAAAATTTTCCCATGCTGCTGAAAGTTTCAACTGGACTGAGATGTATATATAACAGGTTAAAACGGCCAAGCAACTACACAGCTGTCGACCTGTCGGGGTTACCCCGGTTTATTCACTGGATGGACCCTGACATCTACACTATGTTTCCTGCATAGTACACATGATCGTATTTAAGCCAATCGAAATAGCAACTGGCTATTTTTGCACTTCATACCTAGGAGGCCTGATTGATGTTTTCTGATTTTTATCACCGCATCTGTCTGGTTAAGATTGCCGCAATGCTCCTGGTAGCTGCGGCTATACTCTTGACCTGGCAAACCCTTGTTCTAGCCGATTCCGGGTTAGTAACCGGAAGTGTGGTCAATGTCCGCAGCGGACCCTCTGCAGACCATGCCATTACCGGTAATCTACTGCAGGGCACCAAGGTATCAGTTCTCGAAGAGCAAAACGGCTGGTGCCGCATCAGTTATAACGATCTCAAGGGCTGGGTTTCCGGCCAATACATAGATGTAAGCAAGGACGCCAGGGTGCAGGTGATTGAGACCCTGGTCAACCTCAGATCAGGGCCTGGAACCAGCTACGCGGTGGTAGGCCAGGCCCGGCAGGGAGATAGCCTGATTCTTCTGGGCCAAGACGGCGATTGGAGCAAAGTGCAAAATAGTTCTGGTGTAGTGTGTTATGTAGCCTCCAACCTGGTGCAAAGCGGAGCGGCTCCCCAGACAAGTGTGCCAGCTCCTCAGACCAGCGCGCCAGCTGTAAACGCTTCGGCCGGTTCGGACATCAAAGTATACCTGGATGGTCAGCTGCTGAGCTTTGATGTGCCGCCCCAGATCGAATATGGCCGTACTCTGGTTCCTCTGCGCCGCATTTTTGAGGCCTTGGGAGCTACAGTGGACTGGAATGAATCCAATCGAATCGTAACCGCCACCCGCCAGGGGGTAGTTGTACAGCAACCCATCGGATCGACTAATCCGACAGTAAACGGTGTAGCCTGGCCGATTGAGGTACCGGCCAAGATAGTCGGAGGGCGCACATTGGCGCCCTTGCGATTTGTCGGAGAAGCTTTCGGGGGTAAAGTATCATGGAACGAAGCCGAGCGGACCATTCACATCGAGAGCCCCGAGCCTCCAACCACTCCGGTTGTAACCGTGCCCGGCAGTAAGCTGGTAGTGGTGCGGGAATCTCTGGTCAACCTCAGGGATGGTCCTGGAACCGGGTATACCAAGGTAAGTGCCGCTTCGGCCGGCGAGAGCCTGTCGGTAGTGGATGAGAAAGACGGCTGGTTTCAAGTCAGCCGGGGCGGCAGCCTGGCCTGGATTGCCGGCTGGCTGGTGGAAACCCCCGGAGGCAATTCCGGAGCCCCGGCCATCGATGATAATGAGCTGGTTTGGTACAATACCAGCAAAGATGAGGACGGCTTTAAAATCAATATAGAATCAGGTACCCGGCTGGGAGCCCGCCTTGATGAAAACGGCCAGACCCTGGTCTACACCATCATGGGACGAAGCTTGAAAGGGAACAGCCCTTTGAATGTTTCCCTGGGCGGGAAGAGTCTGAATGTAAAAGGGGAAAACCGCAACGGCGATGCGGTGATCACCGTCACCCTTCCTGCCGGGTTGGAATACCGCACCGAGCGAAGTGACGACGGCAAACGCGAGTCAGTGGTTATTGAAAACCGCATTGTGGACATCAGCCGCAAGGTATTTGGCAATATTGGCGACAACATTATCGTGTACACCTTAACCCCCTGCGAGTATAGCTACAGCCTTAAGAACGACATATTGGAGATCAAACTGGAATCGACCTATCAAGGCGTGGAACGATCCTCTTATGATTATCAGATCAGCCCCCTGTTGGAAAAGATGACCATAAAGGAATCTTCAGGTTCGCCTCCGGACACCACTCTGCGCATAGAAACCAAAAACCTGGGAGATTATCGCATATTCCAAACCAGTGATGACAATGCTTTGAACATTGTTTTGACAAGCACCAAACGCAGTGACAATAAAAACAACAAGCTGGTGGTATTGGATCCCGGCCATGGCGGGCGTGATACCGGGGCCAACGGATCTGTACTGCATGAGAAAGACGTCAATCTGGATATTGCCTTAAAAGCCGGCCAGATTTTAGCGGCGCGCAAATTCGATGTGGCCTATACCCGGGACAGCGATATTTATTTGACCCTGTCCGAACGGGCCAATATCGCCAATGAATTGAATGCTGCGGTGTTCGTATCCGTACACTGCAACTCCGCCGATAATCCGTCAGCGTCAGGTACTGAAACTTACTATTACGCCTCCCTGGAGGATCCGGAATTGTTCATGCAGAAAGACCAGCGCGCCAAACTGGCCAGTCTGTTGCAGAAAAACCTGATAGCACAATTGCGGCTTGCTGATAGAGGGGTCAAGCAGGATAGATTCACGGTGATCATGAATACGAACATGCCTTCAGCCCTGGTGGAAACCGCATTTATCAACAACCCCAGCGAAGAGGCCTGTTTGATGGACAGCTCTTTCAGGAACAAGGCCGCCACAGCCATCGCCGACGCCATCACCGAATATATGAACGACCGTTAAAAAGGGATGAGGCTGTCCTATAAGTCCAAATGGACTTAAGGGCAGCCTTAAGTTTTTGGATTGATATTTTAACCAATCACGTTTGTATTGCGAAATATGCTCATGGAATGTCGAATTCCGGCCTTGCTGACCGCCTGCACAACATATCCACCCAATGCCTTTCCCTGCAATACACTCTCTAAATGAACTTGTTTTCCAATCTTAGCTTTCTTTTCACAAAATCAGCCAACCAGGCTTTCGAAAGCCAAGCAATCTTTCATTCTCTGATCACTCCGTTCTCAAGAAATGCCTCATATCGGTCGCAAATGGGTTTGGTATCACCGAATGCGATCTGCTTCCCCTTATGCAACCAGAGCACCTTGTTGCACATGTTCCGCACCTGCTCCAAAGAATGAGATACCAGAATCGTTGTTGAACCACTGGAGATAATCTCCCGCATTTTTGCCTCGCTCTTTTTGCGAAAGGCGCCGTCCCCCACGGAGAGGACTTCATCGAGAATAAGAATCTCCGGCTTTACCAGAGATGCGATAGAAAACGCCAGGCGAGACTTCATCCCGGAGGAAAGCTGCTTAAAGGGTCTGTCCTGAAATTCCTCCAGCTCGGCAAAAGCGACGATTTGGGGATACATGGCGTTCATAAAATTGCGCGTGTAGCCCAGCATGGCGCCGCGAAGATAGGTATTTTCCTTTACGGTCAGATCCCCGTCAAATCCGGACGCGAGTTCCAAAAGAGCCGCTATATTCCCGTCTCTTATAACCCGGCCCTGGGTGGGCTCCATGATACCGGAAACTGCCTTTAATAACGTTGATTTTCCCGCCCCGTTTGCTCCTATAATACCCAGCATATCTCCTTTTTCAATTTCAAAGGACACCCCGTCTACCGCCAGGAAATTCTTAACCTGATAGTTATTCTTTAATCGGCGCATAACGTATTCTTTTAGCCCGATATCCTTAAAATCCCCTGTCATGTAACGGATGGATACGTTTTCGAGTTTAAGCATCATTTCTCATATCCTCCGTCATACATAATACAGAAACTTATGATTGTATTTTTTATACATCCAGCAGCCTATAGCGAATACAGTCAAAGCGTAAAAAGCCAGCAGCAGGTGAAAGGCCGGCTCAGGAATGTCGTTTTCTATAACGATCTTTCTGAAATACCGGATACATACATAGATGGGATTTAAATAAAACAAATACTGTATTTTAAGCGGAAAAGCCTCAATATTATAAAAGATCGCCGATAAATACATCAAAAGCTGGGTGAACACGCGGTACAGATATTCAATATCCTTGAAAAATACAAATAAAGCCGATAAAATAAGTCCTACGCCCAGATTAAAAACAATCAGACAAATAATAGGGAAAAGCAGGAAGATATACTTCCATGTGAAATGCAGGCCCGGCTCTGCTATGATAAAGCCAAAAAAGATAAGCAGTATCAGACCGAAATTGATCAGCGCCGAGACATTCTTGGAAAACAAAAACAGATATTTGGGTACATTCACCTTGGTAAATATGCCGGAATTTCCTACCAGAGAATGCATTCCTTCGTTGGTCGCATCCGTAAAATAGCT
>NZ_DCEA01000085.1:3559-10227 GCF_002316705.1 Syntrophomonas sp. UBA1041 | reverse complement strand
AGGTATGTAATCTGTTCGATGACATCCAGCAGGTTCGTAAGGCCCCCCGTCCAGAACATCTCCCAGAGTTTATCGACTTTATTCTTCAGCTCGCCGGTTATCATGCCGCTCTCCCCTTATCCTTTGATTCTGATATGTTACTTGGACTTTTTCTCGCTTCGGCCATCTTTCGGTTTTTGCGCATCAGCAGGAATTACCCAGGCATTGCCGAAACGAACCGCTTCGGGTATGCGGCCCCGGGCACATAGCAGTTGCACTTGGCGAGGCGTAATACCCCATTTCTCAGCAGCCTTTTTGGTTGTTATTCCGTTCATTTTGAGAATCCCCTTAGAAAGATGTAATATTTCCCATGATATCGCAGAAGCGAAATATACACAATCGAAATTGGCTAATGCAAAAAGAGGTGTATCAACATCTCCATTTTGCCTTTGCTTTTAGTTCTCGTGAGCCAAACGCTTGGTTTTCGTCAAGTGAACTCTATCTCGCGCCCTTATATCCATGTTTTTGGGCGTTTCCCAACAAATATAAAAATGAAAATGCCGGCAGCCGTAGAATTTTCTTGTGGCCCTTGGCGGGCTGTACCCCATAATCGTCTTCCCGTTTGGTAACAACAATGAATTTTTTAATGTTTTTCAATAATAATGAAATGCTTACGTTGATATTCTAAACAATTCCATTTATAATGAGAATATTAATAAGGAGTGGTGGTATGTCAGTATCTGAACAGCTCAAAATTCTTTGCGTTAAGCTTGGGATAAGCGTCTCTGAACTTGGTCGCCTATCAGGCAAAAGTCCACAGGCCTTCAGCCAGAAAATGAAACGTGAAAGCTTCACGGTTGATGAACTAAAGCAAATCGCCAAGGCGTCAGGCTGTGAATATATAGGAGCTTTTGTGATGCCGAGCGGCGAGAGGGTGGAATACTAACAAGGGTGGTTCTTATCCCCTGCAGGCTTCCAGGCTCTCTGAGAGCCTGAATCAAATCTGTAAATGGGAGCTGATGAAATGAAAATATATGAAAAAATCGACCGCTGCCATGCGGCTATCGGCGCGGTTCGTCCCTTCGAGGGTCACATGCTGGAGCAGCTGAAAGATTATTACCGTATTGGTCTCACCTGGTCGAGTAATGCCATAGAGGGGAATACCCTCACCATCAGCGAGACGAAGGTGGTACTTGAAGATGGTCTGACGATTGCCGGCCGGCCGCTCCGGGATTTCTACGAGACAGTTGGCCATGGAAAAGCTTATAATTTCATGTTCACCTTAATAGGGGAGCGACGCATTTCCGCGGCAGATATAAAAGCTATGCATCGCCTGTTCTACAGGGAAATTGATGAGGAGAACGCTGGCACATGGCGAAAGGAGCCGGTCGTGGTTTCCGGGACTGATTATGTGTTCCCGCACCCGGACGAATTGGAGAGGAGCATGGCTGAACTAGATGCCTGGATCTCAAACGAGCGGGGGAAATATCACCCTGTGACCTTTGCTGGTCTGCTCCATATCAAATTCGTAAGTATCCACCCATTTACTGATGGGAACGGCAGGACGAGTCGTCTCATTATGAATCTTGCACTCATCCAGGACGGCTACCAGCTGGCGATTATCCCGCCGGTATTACGAGCGGAATATAACGATACCATCCGCCAATACCAGAACAAAGGGAAACCTGAACCGTTCTGCGATTTCATCGCTGAGCGAGTGTATGAGACCCAGAAGGAGATTATGCGCCTTTTGCATATTCCGCTTCCGGATCTGAAATAGAATAGAGCGCGTATCCCTGCAGAGGAATATCACGCTCTTTCTGCATTAAAGCCGTCTCGGATCTGTACCTGGCTCGTGGCGGCTTTTGTTATCGTGTTGTTATATTTAATACTCTATAGATGTTGGCTGTTTTACGCTAGCTTTATGAGCAGACACCCCTCATAATAATGTCAAGCAAGGACTATTTTACTCCCACTCAATCGTCCCCGGAGGTTTGGAAGTTACGTCATATACCACCCGATTGATGCCCCGCACTTCGTTGACGATCCTTCGCGACATGATGTCCAACAGCTCGTAGGGCAGGCGTGCCCATTCCGCGGTCATGGCATCGTCGCTGACCACGGCGCGGATGATGATGGGATGGGCATAGGTGCGCTCGTCGCCCATGACGCCGACGCTGCGCACCGGGGGCAGAACCGCGAAAGCCTGCCAGATCTCCCGGTCCAGTCCGGCTTTGCTGATTTCTTCCCTGACTATGGCATCAGCTTCTTTCAGCATGGTCAATTTCTCGGCGGTGATCTCCTCCAATACCCTGACCCCCAGCCCCGGCCCCGGAAAAGGCTGGCGCCACAGGATATGAGCGGGAATTCCCAATTCTTCACCCAGCAGGCGCACCTCGTCTTTGAACAATAAGCGCAGGGGTTCCAGCAGTTCGAAATCCATATCTTCAGGGAGTCCGCCCACATTATGGTGGCTCTTGATGGTGTCGGCGGTGCGGGTGCCGCTTTCGATGACGTCCGGGTAAATGGTGCCCTGCACCAGGTAGTCGATGTCACCCAGTTTGTTCTTTTCTTCTTCGAAAACCCGAATGAACTCCTCGCCGATGATCTTGCGTTTTCTTTCCGGCTCGGTGACCCCGGCCAGGCGCTTCAAGAACCTGTCCTGCGCATCGGCGAAGATGAGGTTCATCTGCATCTGCTCTTGGAAGGTTTGTATCACCTGTTGGGGCTCATCTTTACGCAGCAGACCGTTGTCGACAAAGACGCATACCAGTTGATCCCCTACGGCTCGATGCACCAGTACGGCCGCTACTGACGAGTCCACCCCGCCGCTCAGGGCGCAGAGTACTTTTTTTGACCCTACCTTGGCCTTGATATCAGCCACACTCTCAGCAATAAAATCGCTCAGATTCCAATCGCCTTTTAAACCGCACACCGCGAATAAAAAGTTTTTGAGTATATCCATGCCGTAGACGGTGTGTTTCACTTCGGGATGAAACTGCACCCCATACAAATGTTTCTCCGGGTGGTACATAGCAGCTACCGGGCAATTGCCGGTTCTGGCAGTCTCCACAAAGCCCTCCGGCAATGTGAATACTGAGTCGCCGTGGCTCATCCATACCTGCATGTCTTTAGGCAGCTCGTTAAAGAGCAGATCATCCCGGGTCACTGCCAGCTGGGCACGCCCGTATTCGCGGTGATTGCCGCCCCTCACCTGTCCTCCCAGGGTATGGGCTAAAAGCTGCATACCATAACAGATCCCCAGTACGGGAACATTCATCTCGAATATCCTGGGATCACAGGCCGGCGCGTTTTCCACATGCACACTGGCCGGGCCGCCGGTGAGGATGATGCCCTGCGGATTTTTTTCTATCACTTCCCGGTAGCTGATGTCATAGGGGACCATCTCGCAATACACCGACAACTCTCGTACCCGGCGCGCTATCAATTGATTATACTGTCCGCCGAAATCCAGGATCAAAACCGTTTCTCTTTCCATTAAAAAAGCACTCCTAATTCTCATATACCCAGGACTTTAATATACAAACCGCCGGATAATAGCGGTAGCGTTCAGCGTAATCCAGTCCGTAGCCGACCACAAACTGGTCTGGAATGGAGTATCCCGTGTAATCCGGGGTGACCGGCCCCTTGCGCCGTGATGGTTTATCCAGGAAACAGCACAGCTTGACACTCAAGGCGCCCCGTTTTAAAAGCAGTTCTCTGATGTATCCCAGGGTCAGTCCGGTATCGATGATATCCTCCACCACCAGAACGTGCTTGCCTTCCACAGATGAATCAAGATCCCTCAAGATGCGCACCTCGCCGGAGGATTCGCTGGAGGCGCCGTAGCTGGAAACACTCATAAAATCAAGCTGCAGGTTGACGCCTTCTATCTGCCGCACTAAGTCGGACATAAATATAAAAGCGCCCTTTAAGATGCCTAAAACCAGCAGATCGCCGCCGGCATAATCTTTGCCTATCTGCCGGCCTAGTTCGGACACCCTGGCGGCAATCTGTTCTTTGCTGTAGAGTATCTCGACTTCATTTAAGTTCATGCCTGTCCCCCCCCTTATGAATGGATTATAGCAATTATCTGAGGAACGGTGCAATTTTGTTTCCATCCATGCCAAGGACATATAAGATAACAAATTGAAGCCATTAAAAAAGAGGGGCTCGGGCTGCCCCTCTAAAAAACCTGAATGATCAGCTGCTCACTGGCGGCTTTATTTCGATTTTTTGGTCAAAGTCGTAAAAATTAACGTTCAACTGTAAACTGGTATTATCATTCTGTTGATTTTTCGCTGTCAGAGTCGCTCTCTTTATCAAATTGTTGTGGTAATCAACCCAGAACTGGTAGTCAAATTCCTTCCACATACTTTCCAGCAATTGGCTTTCCACCGTGGGCTGGCAACTGACAACCAGACATTCCGTACCATCAACTTTTTCAAATCCGATTTTCTGTACTTCACCCAGCGATTTCAATCTGAAGTTGGAGAGGGGACTTAGCTCCGATATCAATAACTCCTCGCAATTGCTGGTGTCGCTGTCGATCACCAACCACTTGTTGGCGAAGGAATCATAATTGTAGATGGTACGGTCGATATAGTAAATATCTACAGGTGTGTTTACCATCTCCCCCTTTATATGCGTATTTCCCTCGGCCTTTTCGCCCTCTACTTGACTTATCACCTCCTCCCGCTGTTCAACTATAAAGCCTGACTTTAAATTGAAGCGGTATTGAGTCAGGGCTGCCATGTTGTCACAGGCCGCTTGTAATTCCTCGGCGGGCACCAGTTTATATCTGACATAATGGTCATGTATGGTTTTTGCGGAGAGGGCCCCCGCAATACTGATCAAGACGAGAGCTGAGAGCAGGATAATCCAGAAGCGTTTGATATACTCCACCCCAATTTCTGTGAGAAGCCTGATGGCGGCCTTCACCTAAACTCACGAGTAGTATATTGTATTAGGGCAAGAGGCTATATATTACAATTGAAAGCAAGTTTTAATCACCGGATCAGGAATGCTTTAAGTATCGGATATGGCGTATCCTCAATTTAATATACTGTATACTGCATAAAACCTCTTTTACGATTCGCCACTATCTGCTATAATTTGCACGTTGATTATAAGCCAAAGGGGGCTATTTAGTGTTTAAGAACTACGAAGAGGTAATGAGTTATTGCACGGAAAACGGCATCATGATGATTGATTTTAAGATGATTGACCTGAATGGACGGTGGCGGCACCTGGGGATCCCCACCGGCCGGTTCACTCCCGATACACTTAAGTACGGGATAGGATTTGACGGCTCTAATTATGGATTCGCTCCGATAGAAAACAGTGATATGGTCTTCATACCCGACATCTCCACAGCAGTGTTTGATCCTTTTACCGAGGTACCGACACTGAGCATGATAGGAGATGTTTTTGTTATCGCTCAGCCGGAAAACCATCGCTTTGCACAGGATCCCCGTGCCATCGCTTATAAAGCTGAAGAGTTCATGGTCTCTACCGGGATAGCCGATGAAATGCACATTGGTCCCGAATACGAATTCTTTGTCTTTGATAATGTGACCTATGAGTGCCATCCCCAACGGGCTGGATTCACTATAGACGCAGAGCAGGCCATCTGGAACAGCGGCGACCAGGAATATGAGAATCTGGGTTATAAGATTCCCCACAAAGGGGGCTACCACATCACTCCGCCGCAGGACATCCTCTACGATTTGAGAGCACGCATGTGTCTCCTGATGGAAGAGAACAATATTCCGGTTAAATACCACCACCATGAAGTGGCTGGCCCCGGGCAGATAGAAATCGAAGTGGAATTTGGCGGCATGCGAGAGATGGCTGACAAGACCATGCTGGCCAAATACCTGATAAAGAACCTGGCTTTCCAGGAAGGCAAATCCGCGACTTTCATGCCCAAACCTCTTTTTGCTGAAGCCGGCAGCGGACTGCATGTACATATGCATTTGTTCAAAAAAGGCGAACCGATTTTCTTTGACAAAGAGGGATATTCCGGGTTGAGCGCAGAAGCCCTTTATTTCATTGGCGGCTTGCTCAAACACGCTCCCGCTGTTCTGGCCTTTACCAACCCCAGCACCAATTCTTACAAGCGACTGGTGCCTGGTTATGAAGCCCCGGTGAGCATATGTTTTGCCACCTCCAACCGCAGTGCGGTCATCCGCATCCCAGCTTATGCCAAGACACCCGAAACCAAACGTTTCGAGTTCCGCTCTTCCGACGCTACCTGCAATCCCTATCTGGCCTTCTCGGCTATGCTGATGGCCGGCATTGACGGGATCAGGAATAAGATTGACCCGGTGAAAGAGGGATTCGGGCCTTATGATGTAAACCTCTACACACTTTCAGCAGATGAACAGGCCAAAATCAAAAGCCTGCCCAAGAACCTCGACGAAGCCCTGGACGCCCTGGAACAAGACCATGCCTTCCTGCTCGAAGGCGGAGTGTTCCCGAAACGCCTGATCGAAATCTGGATTGAGAATAAACGCAAAGAATCCCGCCGGGTCAACGACATTCCCCATCCGTTGGAATTTGAGATGTACTACGATCTATAAATATGCTGCCAAAGCCGTACACACCGGGAGGGGTATAGACCCCTCCTTTTTGTTTCATAACTTCGGCATTGAGATGATAAAATAATATAATAGTTGTTTAGTGTT
>NZ_DCEA01000085.1:2396-3376 GCF_002316705.1 Syntrophomonas sp. UBA1041 | reverse complement strand
TCCGGCTTGGAATATAATTAAGCAAATGTTTGAAAGGGGATTTCTCATATGACGGTACAACCCGAATACATCACAGGCGTTGCCGATATGCTGAAGCAATTGCCATTAGGCGCTTTTCTGACGGTCAAGTCTGGCGATAAGATTAACACCATGACAATCGGCTGGGGCTCAATCGGTTATATCTGGAATAAACCCATTATGATGGTTATGGTGAGGTATTCGCGATACACCCATGAGCTGATCAAAGACGCTCCCGATTTTTCCGTAAGTGTTCCTCTGGACGGCCATCTTAAAAAAACCCTGGCTGGCGCAGGGAGCAAATCGGGACGTGACATCGACAAATTCGAAGCCTTTGACCTGGCCGCGAAACCAGCCAGAAGCATTGCCAGTCCGGTTATCGACAACTGCGGCCTGATCTATGAATGCCGGGTTTTGTATAAGCATCCTATGGACCCGGCGGCTTTTGATGCGGTATTGGACAGCAAATTATACAAAACCAAGGACTATCATGTGCTCTATTATGGTGAGATTGTAGCCAATTACAATAACCGGGCTTAAGGGGGTAAGAACCTGGCCTGTTTTACAGGATACAGCCTTCCCCCCGGCCTGCTTATCAGATTTTTATTAAGTCTTTGTGCAGGAATACGTTGCCTACCAGGTTTTCGTTTCCAGCCCGTCCGCCGATCCAGAAATAGACCCTGGAGCTGTCGGTTTGCACCTGGACTTCATAAATATTAAAATTGGCGATAAATTCGATGTCGTTTTGAGATTTCGGTGCGATAGTGAAGGTTTCATCCAGCAGAACGGTTTTGGGCACCGGTTCGAGATCATAAATGATAACCCGGGCTTGATGTTCTCTCTGTCCGTTATTCAACGCCAGAACTCTGACATTGTTACCGTTTTGGCTGATACTTACAGGACCGGTGGTATAACGGTTGTCTAGTGTGGCCATGCTCTTAGCCTCCTCGTTTGGTTTATAT
>NZ_DCEA01000085.1:1857-2215 GCF_002316705.1 Syntrophomonas sp. UBA1041 | reverse complement strand
CTATTTGTATGCACAAGGAGATAATGTGGTTAGCATTTTTAGCTACCGGCAAGCAAAAACTGCTGCTGCGCAGCAGTTTTGATGTGGCCTGAATTTAACTATTTTACTCTATCCATCAGCTGGTATAACCTGTGCTGCCGGTAGGGTCGGGGCTTACCGTTCCGGAATCTGAACCGGTTCCGGTTTTATCGGGGTTGGGGGATTTATCATCCGGCTTGCTGTCAGGGTCTGGATCTTCCGAAGTATCGCCACCGGGCTTGGTTGCGCCGTCTTTACCTTCAGGGTCTGTTCCCGCGTCGGGATCGCCCTCAGTCTCGTCATCTTTTTCTTGCGGATCCTCATTGCCTTCATTTTCCCC
>NZ_DCEA01000085.1:1435-1677 GCF_002316705.1 Syntrophomonas sp. UBA1041 | reverse complement strand
TCCTCATTGCCTTCATTTTCCCCGGAACCCTGGCCGTCCTCTTCCCCATCCGCCGGTTTATTGACTTCAGGCTGCCCGGCCTCTTCCAGTTCTTTTTCCGCTTCCGGGGTTTTAAGCACCGGGGCTTCGCCTTCAGCCGGCTTTACCTTGGGCAGCTGAGCCACCCAATTGGGGGGATCTTGAATTACGGCAAAAGTTTCTCCGGCAAAAAGGGCTGTAATGATGCGCGGGGCTACTTTCTC
>NZ_DCEA01000085.1:1043-1249 GCF_002316705.1 Syntrophomonas sp. UBA1041 | reverse complement strand
TCGGCTTGCCAGTAGCTGGCCCCTGATGAAGGGTCGGTGAATGAATAGCCAGGCAGGGTCTGGGTGACCACATTGCCGGTGTTAAACTTCTGAGCCAGATTAGCCAGTGCGGTTATTTCTGTAGCGGGCAGATTGGTCTTGACCTGAGCTATCAGCTGCGGTACCAATTCAGGAAGCTTGAAAATGTTTTTGGTGGTAAACATTTC
>NZ_DCEA01000085.1:520-827 GCF_002316705.1 Syntrophomonas sp. UBA1041 | reverse complement strand
GCGATAACGGCTTTGATAAACTTCTGCTGCCGCGCGGTTCTGCCAATGTCCGCTGTAGGGCCTCCGCGGTAGCGCACATAGCGTAACGCATCCGCTCCGTCGAGCACCTGAGGTCCTTTGGCAAGGTTGATATTCAAGGTAGGATTGGGGTCAGGGTGGCGCATATCGGTTTCCACATCGATGTGCACCCCGCCCAGGGTATCGATGATCTTGGCAAATCCCTGGAAATTGGTGAGGACATAGTAATCCACCTTGGTGTCTAGCAGGTCACCCACTGCCTGGCAGGCGGCTTCCGGCCCTTTCAAGG
>NZ_DCEA01000085.1:0-285 GCF_002316705.1 Syntrophomonas sp. UBA1041 | reverse complement strand
CTGGCCAGAATCATGGTATCGCTTCTGGAGTTGACCTCCGCAGAGCGGGCATCCACCCCCATGAATAGTATATTTACCTGTCCGTCGCCCAGCCAGGCCAATCCCGGAGCATTGCTCAACACGCCCAATCTTCCGCCCAAAAGCGACCCGATGAGGAAAAAGGCCAGGTAAATCCCAACTAATGTCACCACAAATTTTATTTTTTTATTTGTCTTTGCCATAATTCTTTATTATTCCTCGTTTCAAACCGATCTTTACTGCAGGATAAACCGTCTGAAAGCGTTT
>NZ_DCEA01000069.1:40451-40698 GCF_002316705.1 Syntrophomonas sp. UBA1041 | reverse complement strand
CCCGATGGGTGCGGCGGTTCATGCAGCGGCTGCGGTATGTAAAGATTATTCCCCAGCTTTAATGTTTTGCCCAAGGCCCTGATTTGGGTCTTTCTTTTTGTCGGAACCAGATCCTGCGGTCTCTGGGAACAAGGAGGAGACTAATCTTGTCGCAGTTTACCCCCATGATTGAGCAATATTTGGAGATAAAAAAACAACACCAGGACGCTATCCTTTTTTTCCGCCTGGGGGATTTTTACGAGATGTT
>NZ_DCEA01000069.1:39936-40300 GCF_002316705.1 Syntrophomonas sp. UBA1041 | reverse complement strand
GGGATTTTTACGAGATGTTTTTCCAGGATGCCGAAACCGCATCCCGGGAATTGGAGATTGTTTTGACGGCCCGCGACGGCGGGCACAGTGAACGCATTCCGATGTGCGGAATTCCCTACCATGCCGCCAATACTTACATAGCCAAGCTTATTACGCTAGGCCACAAAATCGCGATATGCGAGCAGGTGGAAGATCCCAAAAACGCCCGGGGCATTGTCAAGCGAGAGGTGGTCAGAATAGTTACCCCGGGAACTATAACCGACGAGAACCTCTTGCAGGAAGATCTCAACAATTATTTGGCAGCAGTGGTCGAAACCAGGAACTGTTCGGGGTTAGCCTGGGTGGATGTTTCCACCGGCGAGTT
>NZ_DCEA01000069.1:39371-39754 GCF_002316705.1 Syntrophomonas sp. UBA1041 | reverse complement strand
GGATGTTTCCACCGGCGAGTTTATGGTGGCAGAGTTTGACGGACCCGCCGGCCTGGTTGCATTGAGCGCCGAGTTGCAGCGCATCGCCCCCGCGGAATGCCTGATAGACAACAGCGGGGAGCTTTACTCCCAGTACTGGACCAACCCGGCCTGGCCGCTTAAAGCCTCGGCGGCAGGCATCCCTGAGGAAGCTTTAAACCAGGTCAAAGCTCAAAACATCCTAACAGATCATTTTCATACCGCCACTCTGGACGGCTACGGTCTCAAAAATTTCAGTGCCGGCATTATGGCCGCAGCCGCTATTGTCCTGTTTTTGCAGGCTACTCATCAACAGCACTTGGAGCACATATTAAAGATAAAAATATATCGCCCTGAGAAATACC
>NZ_DCEA01000069.1:22332-39206 GCF_002316705.1 Syntrophomonas sp. UBA1041 | reverse complement strand
TGACCATCGATGCCGCTTCACGGAGGAATCTTGAAATCACCGGCAATCTTCGCGAAGGCGGCAAGCAGGGCTCTTTATTCAGCATCCTGGATTTGTGTCACACCAGCATGGGAAAAAGGCTTTTGAGAAGGTGGCTGGAACTTCCCCTGCGGGAAGTTGGCGCTATTAACGAACGCCTGGATGGAGTAGAAGAGCTGTTCCGGCAAATTGTGCTGCGGGAGCAACTGGCGGTGGTCTTAAAACGCATCTACGACATGGAGCGCCTGAGTGGAAAGCTGGGAAGCGGCCTGGCTAACCCCCGGGATCTTTTAGCCCTGAAATCATCCTGCCTGGCCTTAAAGGATTTAATAAGCATACTGCAAAAATGCCAAAATGAAACCCTTCGCCATGCGAGCGCCATGGACAATCTGGATGATCTGGCCGGCTTGATTGATCTGGCCATCGAAGATGACGCCCCTTTAGCCGTAAAAGAGGGCGGCCTTATAAAACCCGGCTTTGATGAAGAAATCGATGAATTGAAACAACTCTCCAACGAAGGATCAGCCTGGTTAGTCGATTATGAAAATAAAGAAAAAGAGCGCACCGGCATAAAGCATCTAAAAGTAGGATTTAATAAGGTATTCGGTTATTACCTGGAAATCAGCCGTTCCAATCTGCACCTGGTGCCCCCGGACTATATACGCAAGCAGACCCTGGTCAATACTGAACGCTTCATAACTGAACCGCTAAAACAGTACGAAGACAAAATCCTGGGCGCCAGAGAGCGCCTGTTCGCACTGGAATACGAAGTTTTTGCCAAAGTTAGAAATGCCCTGGCGGGGCACCTGCAGCGCATTCAGGACAGCGCCGGGCGGGTGGCTGCGGTGGATGTGCTCCTGTCCCTGGCAGAATGCGCCTTCCGCAATGATTATGTTCGTCCCCGGGTGGATGAAAGTGGTAAAATTGAAATCAAGGGAGGGCGCCACCCGGTAGTAGAGCAATTCCTTCAGGACGGCCGCTTTGTGCCCAATGATATTCGCATGGATTCAGACCAGTCCCGCTTTATGCTTATCACCGGCCCCAACATGGGGGGCAAAAGCACATATATGCGGCAAACCGCCCTGATCGTTATCCTGGCCCAGATAGGGAGTTTTGTGCCAGCCCGTGAGGCTCATATCGGTGTGGCCGACCAGGTATTCACCCGGGTAGGGGCCAGTGATGACCTGGCTTCAGGCCAGAGCACCTTTATGGTGGAAATGGTGGAGGTAGCCAACATACTTCATAACGCCAGCCTGGGCAGCCTGGTGATACTGGATGAGATCGGGAGGGGCACCAGTACTTTCGACGGGCTGAGCATCGCCAGGGCAGTCAGTGAGGATCTGGCCAACAGAATTAAAGCCCGTACCCTTTTTGCCACCCATTATCACGAACTTACCTCCCTGGCCGAAGATACCAACGGTATCGTCAACCTCTCGGTATCGGTAAAAGAGACTGGAGATACGGTAGTTTTTTTAAAAAAGGTGTTACCGGGAAAAGCTGATAAAAGTTACGGAATCCATGTGGCCAGTCTGGCCGGATTGCCAGGGACGGTGCTGAAACGTGCCGAGGAGATTCTAAACCAGCTGGAAAACAGGCCGCAAGAAGCCTCAGCTTCACTGGTGTTCGAACAACCGGCTTTATTTGCGGCCGAAAACCCGCTCCTCACAGAACTGCGCCGGCTGGATGTGGACAGCCTCAGCCCGCGTGAAGCTTTAAATATCCTTTATCGATGGAAAAGCGAGTTTAATTGATATGCTTATTTACATAAGGAGGTGTTGCCATGTTAATTGGTATCGATGTGGGTGGTACCTTCACTGACGGAGTATTGTTCGATGACGGCCGGATATTGGCTGCGGTTAAAAAGCCCACCCAAGCGGATCATCTGCAGGAGAGCCTCTTAGAGGTCCTGGATGGACTCCTGGCGGCAGCGGACGGAAAAGCCATTAACCGTATTGTGCTGAGCACCACCCTGGTTACCAATTTGCTGGTTACCGGGCAGGGGGAACTGACTGCCCTTTTGATGCTGCCCGGGTACGGACTTCCTCATCAAGCCTACGGTGTCAGCCGGGACATCTATTTTCTAAAAGGAGCCGTAGATTTCCGCGGCCGGGTAATTGAAGCCATCGATCAAAGAGAACTCCAAGAGGTTTGGCAGGATATCAAGCAGAAAGGGATTAAGCGCATAGCCGTAGCCTGCAAATTCTCCAACCGCAACCATTCCTTGGAACAACAGATCAGAGAATTCATCCGGCAAAACGACCCTGAAATGCAAGTGACCATAAGTGCTGAAGTCTCCGGCAAACTAAATTTTCCGAGGCGGGCTGCCACCACTTATTTTACCGCCATGACCATGCCGGAATGGAACCGTTTTGCAGACCGCATCAGCCAGGCCATACAGGCTCGGATTGCAGATGCCGAGATTCACATCCTCAAAGCGGACGGAGGCACCATGCCTTTGGAGGCCTCGCGCAATCAACCCTGCGAGACCGTATTCTCCGGCCCGGCTGCCAGCACCATGGGCGCCACCGCTTTGAGCCGTGACCAGCAAAACTCGGTAGTGGTCGATATCGGCGGCACCACTACCGATATATCTTTGCTTATCGCCGGACAGCCCCTGTACGCTTCCAAAGGAGCTCAAATCGAAAAGCATCATACCCATATCAATGCTTTTGCGGTGCGCTCCATCGCTCTGGGCGGGGACAGCGTCATCCGCTGCCGGGAGAACAGCATCAAGGTGGGTCCGATGCGCATCGGACCTGCCGCCTGTTTCGGCGGGGACGAACCAACCGTAACCGATGTTTTTAATATTTATTTCAAACTGGGGGTGGGGGATTCCGGACGCTCCCAGGAATCACTGGAGTCTCTGGCCGCTTCGGCTGGTATGGATCTGCAAAATCTGTGCTTTTTTGTGGTGGAAACCGTTATCGAACGCTTGAAGCGGGCTATCACCGAAATGTTCACCGAGTGGGAAAATGAGCCGGCCTATAAAGTATGGGAAGTGGTGCATCGTCGCAAATTCAGGCTGGACCGCATTATCGGCATAGGGGCGGCAGCCCATGCCATGGTGCCGGTGCTGGCCGAGGAGATCGGGGTTCCTTCCTTCATCCACAACTATGCGCCGGTAGCCAACGCTTTGGGAGCGACAGTGGTGCGCCCCACCCTGGCCCTGCATCTGCATGTGGATACCGCCAGCAATATATATACTGTCGATCCGGGGGGATTAAAAGGCAGCCTCGAATCGCCCCGGAAGTTTCAACTGGCGGACGCCAAGGTGCTGGCCCTCAGCTGTCTGGAAGAAATCAGCCGCCAGAGGGGCATCGATAAGTACACCGTTGATGCCGGTTTCTTTATGGAAGAACAGTTCAATATGATCCGCGGTTGGGACCGGGTAGGCAAGATATTCGAGGTAGGCATACAGGTCGCACCGGGATTCATCGAAGAATACCAGGGGGTGAGTGAATGAAGCCGACCGGAGTATTGTTTTTCCCGGCCTTTGACTGGGCCATAACCCCAACCCACCCGGAGCGTGAAGAGCGCTTGCTATATACCCGCGACCAGATATTTGAAGAGGGTATCATGGATTTGCCGCAGATACGTGAATATCAGCCGGGATTGGCCACCCTCAAGGATATTGCCCGGGTGCATTTCTGCGTCCCTGACATAGAATCGCAGATCACCGAGGCCCATCTGGTCTCAGCCGGATCAGCACTGCGCATGGCCGATGCGGTTGTAACCGGCGAAGTGAAGAACGGCTTTGCCATCGTCCGTCCCCCGGGGCACCACTCCATGACCGTGGTGCACGGCAACCGGGGCTTCTGCAACATCAACAATGAGGCCATCATGATAGAATACCTGCGCCATAAATACGGATTGAAGCGCATCGCCATAGTGGACACCGATGTACACCATGGGGACGGCACCCAGGAAATTTTCTGGGACGACCCCGATGTGCTTTTTATCTCCTTTCACCAGGATGGCCGCACCCTTTATCCGGGCAGCGGTTTCGTAGAAGAGAACGGCGGGCCTTTGGCTTATGGAACCACCATAAATATCCCGCTGTCGCCGCGCACCACCGACGAAGGAATACTGTTTGTACTGGATAATCTGGTAATGCCCATACTGGAAGAATTCAAACCCGACCTGGTGGTCAATTCAGCCGGACAGGACAATCATTACAGCGATCCCCTGGCTAATATGTGCTTCACCGCCCAGGGATATGCGAGGCTAAACCAGCGTCTCAAGCCTGATATTGCGGTTCTGGAAGGCGGCTACTCGGTGGAATCAGCCCTGCCGTATATCAACATGGGTTTGATTATGGCCATGGCGGGGATCGATTTCTCCAATTTGAAGGAGCCCGATTTTACGCCTCACAAATACAAAGAACCGGGAGGCAACCGTGAGATCTTACAGCGCATCGTGGATACACAACTCAGGGTATTCCGGGAACGGGAAGAAAAGGTGGCTCAAACCCTGGCCAAGCAGGAGCGCCCCTTCCGCATGGAGATGAGAAACATATTTTATGACACCGATTATATTCACGAACAGCAGCGGGTTGAACTGCGCATGTGCCCGCAGTGTGCGGGGTTCAAAACCATCGTGTCTTCGGCCCAGCACCCCTCCGGCAAAACCTACACGGTGGGCTGTGTGTCGATACCTTTCCAGGCCTGCCCCAACTGCCAGGCAGAGGGGCAGGAGGCTTACCAGACCTTGCAGAATGGCAATAATGAACTGGCATACCTGCAGAACAAGGCCGGCGACGAATATCGGGTCATAGATACCCGAACCAAACAGGAAACGAGGCTGTAAATGTCGATTCGGCTGCTGCATGACCATCTAATCAACAAAATCGCGGCTGGTGAAGTCATCGAAAGGCCGGCTTCAGTGGTCAAAGAACTGCTGGAAAACGCCATCGACGCCGGTGCTTCACGTATTGCGGTGCGGATCACCGGAGGCGGCGGCCTCAGCATCGAGGTTGAGGATGACGGAGGGGGCATACCCCTTAATGAGATTTCACTGGCATTTCAGCGCCATGCTACCAGCAAACTGAGCTCGGTGGACGATCTGCAGCAAATAATCACCATGGGATTCCGTGGCGAAGCCCTACCAAGTATTGCTGCCGTAGCCCGGGTTAAGGTTTTCAGCCGCTGCGCAGGCGAACCCGGTCTGTTCTTCCACATCGAAGGAGGCCGGATTCTGGCCTGCGAAGAGCGTGAAGCCGTACCGGGAACCCGTATGCTGGTAGAAGATCTTTTTTACAATACCCCGGCACGCAAGCACTTTCAGAAATCGCCTGTCAGTGAGGGGATTTTCATCAATGAGCTGGTGGGGCGCTATGCCCTGGCCCGTCCGGATATCTCGATCTCATTCAGCAACGAAGGGCGTCTGTACTATAAGACCCCGGGCAACGGGCAGCTCCGCGATGCTATCATAGCGGTGCACGGTTCCAGCCTGATGGAGCAGCTCCTGCCCTTATCATACGAGGGTGAGAACATCTCTTTGTCGGGATATATATCCCGCCCGGAGCTAAAAAAGTCCAACCGTAAACTGCAATGCTTCTATATCAACTGCCGCCCCATACGCAGCCCGCTTCTGTACCGGGCGGTAGATCAGGCATATCAGGGCATGCTGGTCTCGCGGGAGTTTCCGGTAGCTATAATCAACATCGTCATCGATCCCGGGCAGGTGGATATCAATGTGCACCCGCAGAAAAACGAAGTTCGTTTCCGCAAGGATCATGATGTGTTTCGAGCGGTTCATGAGGTCATAAAAAACCGTTTACAGGAGCATCAGGTAGGTATCAGCGGCTATCAGCGCGTCGCCCATGAGGCCGCAGCCGGGACCGATCTGGCCGAAGCCATATCAGGCGGTTGGATTTCCGGGGGTATCCCCGCCTTTCAGAACTATAAGCCGGCTTTTCAGCCTAAGCCCAGGACCCTTGAACCAGATCCGGTCATTCGGTATCAAGACCCTGCTACCGCTGCCGTCAACATCATAGGTCAATTCCGGCAGTCTTATATTCTGGCGGAAATAGACCGGGTACTCTATATTGTCGACCAACACGCCGCTCATGAGCGCATCATATTCAACCGCTTGCTCGACCGGGATCAGGCTCAGGCCAGGGAGTGCCAGGAATTGGTATTTCCTGTAGTAATAGAATTATCGACTTTAAAGGTCGAACTTTTGCAAGAACAGAGCGAGTTTTTCCGCAGCCTGGGTTTCGACCTCGGCCTGCTGGGGCATAATACAGTAGTGATACGGGCTGTGCCTGCGGGCTTGAGCGGGCACGAAGAGCAAACCATTGTAGAAATGCTGGATGCTCCCCAACCGGAAGGCAAAGATCAGTGGCGCGTCAAGGCCTTGATGAGGATGGCTTGCCAGCAGGCAGTCAAAGCCGGCCAGCTTCTAAACCAGGCCGAAATGGCGCAATTGATTATGGAGCTGTTAGATACCCCGGATTACAAGTACTGCCCCCATGGACGCCCTACCTTGATAAAGATATCTTCTGAGGATTTGGAACACATGTTTAAGCGTTGATTGAGGTCGTCAATGAAGATTGTTGCTACCACAACCCAATCCCGGATAGAACCGGATCCGGCCTTCCGGCAGTTTCTGGATGACAGTCAGTTTGAGTATGTACCCCGTCAGCGCAGGGGGCTTTATGCCATACAGCAAGAATGTCAGACTGACGCCATCCTGGTCTGGCAACGGCCAGTGCCGGTTCTGCATATCGGGGAGGACAAATTGTTTTTTCATCCCAGCATGGCCAAAGTGCGCCTCAGCGCTTACCGCAGGAAAGATCAGCCCGATCCTCTCATTGAGGCCGCCCGGGTTAAGCCGGGAGATCTTATACTGGACTGCACTATGGGGCTGGGAGCGGACAGCATCGTTCTGGCATATTTTGCCCAGGGCCAGGTGACAGCACTGGAATCCTCACCGGCTATCGCTTATACGATCAAATGGGGCATGCGGCTTTATGATTCCCGGATGCCCTGGCTTGATGAAGCCGTTCACCGCATCAAAGTCCAGGCTATCGACCATTTATGCTATTTACAGAGTCTGCCCGACAAATCCTTTGACCTGGTATACTTTGATCCTATGTTTAGAAAACCGCTGTTGAAGAGCGAAACCCTTAGCCCTATCCGTATGCTTGGCGACTCACTGCCCTTGAGCGAACAGGCCATAAGCGAAGCCGGGCGGGTGGCCCGAAAAAGAGTGCTGTTGAAGGAACGAGCCGGAAGCCCTGAGTTTTCCAGGCTGGGATTCGATCAGGTAGTTGGCAGCGTACATAATCAGGTTCATTTCGGAATAATCGACGTCAACAGCGATTGACGCGCAAAGGTGGTTTACAATTTGGATAAACTGCTGGCCATTGTGGGACCGACTGCTAGCGGTAAAACCACGCTGGCTGTTGAGCTGGCGGAAAAGCTTAATGGGGAAATACTGTCCTGCGACTCCATGCAGGTTTACCGGGGTATGGATATTGGCACTGCCAAGGCCACTCCGGTTGAGCAAGCCCGGGTAGCCCACCATCTCATCGACATCGTGGATCCCTGGGAGGAGTTCAGCGTCGCGCAGTACCAGCAATTGGCCAAAGCTACTATCAACCATCTTAACCAGAACGGTATACTGCCCGTTCTTACCGGGGGAACCGGCCTGTATTATCAGGCTGTGGTCGACGATTACCAGTTTTACCCCATGGCCAAACGTCAGGCTATCCGGGATTACTGGAACAAACTTATATCGCTTCACGGGCTTGATTTCGCTTTTGAACGCCTCCAAGCGGTCGACCCCGATTATGCTGCCATTATCGGCCGCAATGACCAGAGACGACTGGTGCGCGCCCTGGAGGTATTCGCATTGACCGGGGAGCCGTTTTCCCGTTTTCAGGCCCGCAACCGCCATCAATATCATCTGGTGGCGATTGGCTTGAGCATGGAACGCAGCCAGCTGTATGCCCGCATTGAACAGCGCGTCGACGGGATGATTGAACAGGGGTTGATTGAAGAGGTTCTGAGACTGCGGGAACAGGGATGTTCTTTGAGCCATACCTCCATGCAAGCTCTGGGATACAAGCAGGTTATGTATTATCTGGAAGGCTTTATCAACAAAGCGATGATGATAGAGGAGATCAAAAAAGAAACCCGTCGTTTCGCCAAGCGCCAGTTAACCTGGTTCAGAAAAGACCACCGTATAATATGGCTTGAACCCGGTGAATTTTATGATGCTGATAAATTGGCAAAAAATATTTCTTTTTCAATGGCAGGACATATTTGGGGCTTGTAGAAATGTCTACAGGAAGAGATAATAAAGAGTATGAGTTTTTATTGAATGGAGGGGCTGCTTAAATGACGAAAGGCCAGATCAACCTGCAGGATACTTTCTTAAACCTGGTTAGGAAGGATAAGACCCCGGTCACCATCTACCTGGTAAATGGATTCCAAATCAAAGGCGTGGTGAAGGGATTCGATAATTTTACCGTGATAGTAGAAATGGACAACAAGCAACAGCTGGTTTATAAACACGCTATTTCCACCGTTGCGCCTATCCGCCCGCTCGGCATGCTTAATCTGGATTTCAGGAATGAAGAGGAAAAATAATCAAGAATAGAGGAATGTAGTTATAAAGGACCTTGTTCGTTTGAGAACAGGGTCCTTTTTATGAACCAGCCCTGGTAACCCACCAGCTGTAGCTATGAATATGTTTGACAGACAAGCTTCGTTAATGATTAAGCGGGTAATGGTAAACACTTGAGGAATGGGAGGACCTATGGAAAAGTTTATAAATCGAGAAGGATGCCAAGTAGCTTATGAGTATTTGCCGGGGAAACAAGCCATCACTGTGATTTTAACGCATGGTTACGGACTGCATCGCGCCATGTGGGAGCCGCAGGTTGCATGTTTGCAGGAAAATGGCTATCCGGTGATCAACATTGATATCCGCGGCCATGGAAAGTCAAGGCCTGCGAACGAATTCAGTGTAAAACTGGCGACAGAAGATATTCAGGCTATAATCGATACGGAAAAGCCCGGACAGTATTTACTGTGCGGGCTTTCAATGGGCGCTTTTGTCGCGCAGGAATATGCATTCCTTGCCGGGGGCGCAGTAGGTTATATGCTGACAGGGGTAACGCCGTTATTCATGCCTTATCCTAAATGGGAAAAGACACTGTTAGCATACTCCGGGGCGATTATGAAGTATCTTTACACCTGGCAGGGACTTAAAAAAGCCATGGCCAAAGGAAGCGTCCATACAAAACCGGCATTGCTGAATATCGCGCAGATGTTCGAGGAAATGGATAAGCGGGAATTTCTTATGTCGTGGCAGGGTTTTAGCGCCTGTCTGCATGAAGAAAGGTTCAGATTTGACGCGCCGTTGCTGGTGGTTGCCGGTGAGCAGGATACAAGAGGAACCATACAAAAGCATCTTGCGGATTGGACCAAGCATTATACGGATTGTACGGTAAAAACCATTGCCAACGCGGGCCATGTGGCAAATCTGGACCAGCCCGAACAATTCAACCGGTTATTGCTTTCTTTTATAAATGATTGTACGTCGTAAAAAGCTCAGCCAACCAAGCTAACCAAGAAAGGCCAACAAATAGAATCTTCCTTGCTGGCCGGTCCTCAACCCTGTTGCCCCCAAACAGGTAAAACCAACCTGCTCCGAAGTAGCACCACTTTTGTCTGGGTGTCATATGATAGGGTACAACAGATAGGAGTAGTGATACAGTGCAAATATCAAAAAAGTTTAACAATCCCGAGGTCTTTCCGCAGCGGGCATCCAGCAATTTTTGCCCGGAAATTTTCGACCGTCCTTCCTTTAAAGAACTGGATAAATTGATCGGACTGATGGATGTAAAAAAAATGCTGGCCGAGATTACCGCTTTCAGTTTGATACAGATCAAACGCTCCGAGCAGAATCTCAAGTCACAGCCGGTGTCCCTGCATATGATATTCAAGGGCAATCCCGGTACGGGCAAAACCACGGTAGCGCGCATCCTGGGCAAGATTTTCAAAGATATCGGGCTGCTCGATAAAGGGCATCTGGTCGAGGTGGAGAGAGCCGACCTGGTAGGGGAGTATATCGGTCACACCGCGCAGAAAGCCAAGGAAAGCGTTCAAAAAGCCCTGGGCGGTATTCTATTTGTTGACGAGGCCTATACGCTGGCACAGGGTGGGGAAAAAGACTTTGGCAAAGAGGCCATCGCCACTATAGTGAAACAGATGGAGGACCACCGGGATAATCTGGTGGTGATACTGGCCGGGTACTGCAACGAAATGGATCATTTCGTGCGTTCCAATCCCGGCTTAAGATCAAGATTTCCGATACACATACATTTTAATGATTATCTCTGTGAAGAACTTTTCCAAATAGCCCTGCACCTTTACGCCGAGAGGGAGTATGCACTAAGCAGCGCCGGCCGTTGGAAGTTGAAGCATATCCTGACCGAGTTTACCAGCCACAGGCATCCCCACAGCGGCAATGCCCGCTTTGTGCGCAATCTCACCGAAAAATCAATTCGCCGCCAGGCCTTGCGCATCATAGACAAGACCCATTTGACCCGCAAAGACTTGACCACCATTGAGGATGTTGATTTGCCGGAACTTGCGGACCTCAAAACCTGATCATGGCAAAACACTGCATAGGCGTGATGATCGAGTCGACGGACCGGTGTGTTCTTGCGGCTGAAAGCCAGACTGGCGGGCTTGATCATTCCACATCATTCGTTCTCTTCATGAATCGCCTGCTCTTTTCGAAGTGATGCTGCAGTCAATATTCCCTGAGAGATGAGGGAAAGCATCAAAATCAGCAGCAGAATCCACCATCCGACAGACTCAAAGATGTCCTCCGGAACTATTAGGGTGTACCCCATATAGGCAAGAAACAACGCTGCCTGCACAATTTTATGCGCTCTGGCATCCGCCTCATTTTTCAAGGCGTTCAGCCTTTCATCATTCTCATTGATAATAATTGCTTTCATGGTTTGGGGGTTGTTCCGTATCCTGGTCAGCTTGAGGTAATAAAAGAAAGACACTGTCAAGGGGATGAAAGACAATCCGACCACCGACCGGTTGTTTGCTATGATGCGAGCATCTGTCCAGGCAAAGGCTATTCCCACTGCCAACAGAGCCATTCCCACAATCAGGGCTGCATACATAATGATTCTGGCTTCTTTAACGATCCTATCGGTATTCATTAATCAATCCTCCCAAAAAAGTTGATCCAGGGTTTTGTTCAAGGCCCTGCAGATTTCAACACATAATTTCAAACTGGGATTATACTTACCCGACTCAATCAAATGAATGGTCTGCCTGGTGACTCCTACTATTTCCGCAAGCTGTTCTTGAGACAAGTCCAATTCAACTCTGGCCATTTTTATTTTTTTGTTTTTCAAAAGCATCATCTCCTGACATCATTATAATTAATATATTACATAAAGTAAAATATATTTTGCTTTATGTAATATATTTTTTGCACGACGCCTCGCTTCCCAGATGAAACACCACATGTCAAACGAATTGTGGTTCTTCACCAGGCCCGTGTATAATATGAAGGGTAGATGCACTACAAAAGACGGAAAGTGAGGCCGCAATCATTGGCGGATGCCATGGAAGCTGTAAGAAAAGCCGAAAGCTTGGTTTATCCACAGTTTAGACTATTTGAAGATAATGCCTATATTAATGGAGAGCGGGTGCTGAAGGCCTTTCAGCAAGCCCGGGTGCGGGAGCATCATTTTTATGGTTCTACCGGCTACGGCTATGGAGATACCGGCCGTGCAGCATTAGAAAGGGTTTATGCCGAGGTTTTTCAGGCCGAGGATGCCCTGGTGCGCCCGCAGATCGTATCCGGCACCCATGCCATAACAGCTTGCTTGTTCGCGCTGCTGCAGCCGGGGGATGGATTGCTCAGCATCAGCGGCAGGCCCTATGACACCCTGTTAAACATTATTGACGGAGGCCCTGAGCGCAAAGGCACTTTAATGAAGAAGGGCATCCTTTATAAGGAGATACCCCTAACCCGAGCCGGGCTGCCGGATGAAAAGTCTATTAAAGAGGCGGTGGACCGGAATACCAAACTGGTGTTGATCCAGCGTTCCCGCGGCTACAGCCTGCGCCCGGCCATCCCGGTCCAAGGGATTAAACGCCTGGTTGAATTGGTGAAAGGGCAAAAGCCTGACTGCATTGTTCTGGTGGACAACTGTTACGGGGAGTTTGTCGAGCAGCAAGAACCCTGCCAGGCGGGAGCTGATCTGGTGGCAGGCTCCTTGATCAAGAACCCCGGCGGGGGACTGGCCCCTAACGGTGGTTATATCGCGGGACGGGCCCCACTGATCGAGTCCATCGCTTATTACCTTACCGCACCCGGACTGGGCAAGGAAATGGGCTCCAGCCTGGTTGATAAGCGCTGGTTTTTTCAGGGCCTGTTTATGGCTCCGCATACGGTGTTGCAGGCACTGAAGGGGGCGGTTTTATTGGCTGCCCTGTTCGAAGAGGCGGGCTACCGGGTAGAGCCCGGATGGAGTGAGCCCCGGGCTGATATCATACAGTCCATCTGTTTCGATCATATAGACCAGCTGCAGCGCTGCTGTCAGGTGGTGCAGAATTGCTCGCCGGTAGACAGTGATGTGCAGTTGGAATTTGCCCATCTTCCGGGCTATGATGTTCCAGTGATAATGGCAGCGGGCACTTTTGTACAGGGATCTTCAATTGAATTCTCCTGTGATGCCCCGGCCAGAAAGCCCTACTGTGCCTATGTGCAGGGGGGGTTAACCTATGAACACTGTCGTTATGCGGCGGCTCAACTGATTCGGGCATTAAGGCCGCCAGCTGATTGACCTTTAGGAGGTGTATTGATGATGACCGATACTCTGGTGCTGGTTCTGGCGGTGCTTTTAATGCTGGCGGGACTGGTGGGAGTTATTGTTCCATTGATTCCAGGTATACCCCTGATTTTAGGCATCATTGTGGCTTATGGCTGGTATGAAGGCTTTGAGGTTATCAACGTGGCATATATCGCTATGATGGGTGGAATCACCTTGTTGTCGGTAGTCGTCGACTATCTGTCAACTACTCTGGGAGCTAAATATTCGGGCTCCACCCGGGCCGGAGTATGGGGCGCTTTTATCGGCACTTTTGTAGGACTGTTTATTTTTCCTCCCCTGGGATTGTTGATAGGACCCTGGGTTGGAGCCATGCTGGGGGAGTACCTCAGTGTAAACGACATAAACAAGGCTGTGAAAGCCGGATTCGGCACTGTGATAGGATTGTTCTCGGGACTGTTTTTTAATCTTCTATTAGGGATAATAATGGTAGTCTCGTTTTTGGTTAGAGTTATATAGTATACATGCCGCGGAGCGGTTTACTGCCGCAGACAGGTGTGGTATGCTAGGACTTTGAGAACGCTAACAGGAGGCTTATTATGGATAAGAGCACCATTATGAAAATCGCCGCGGACGAGAATGTTAAATTCATCCGGCTGCAATTCACCGACATCCTTGGAGTGATGAAGGCTATCTCCATTACTGAAGATCAACTGGAGAAAGCCCTGGATGGGGAATTGATGTTTGACGGTTCATCTATAGAAGGTTTTGTGCGTATTGAAGAATCTGATATGTATCTTAAGCCGGACTTGGATACTTTTCTGATTTTACCCTGGTCCAATCCCAACTCTGATGCCAAAACGGCGCGTTTGATCTGTGACATCTATGACTCGGATAATCAGCCCTTTCACGGTTCACCGCGCCAGGCCTTGAAGAATATGCTCAAAGAGGCTGCTGAGATGGGTTATTCCATGCAGGTGGGGCCGGAACCCGAATTTTTCATGTTCCACCTGGACGAAGACGGCACCCCCACATTGAAGACCAATGACAAGGCCAGTTATTTCGACCTTCCCCCGGTTGACAAGGGTGAGAACGCCCGCCGGGACATGGTGGAGACCCTGCAGAGCATAGGCTTTGAGATCGAAGCCGCTCACCACGAGGTAGCGCCGGGGCAGCATGAGATAGATTTCAAATACCAGGACGCCTTGAAAACGGCTGATAATATCGTCACCTTCCGTATAGTGGTGCGAACCGTGGCTCAACAACACGGCATGCATGCCACTTTCATGCCTAAACCGCTTTTCGGTGTAGCCGGTTCAGGGATGCACCTGCATATTTCACTTTTTAAAGATGGGAAAAACGCTTTTTACAATGCCGACGATCCGGCTGGGCTGAGCGATGCCTGCCGATATTTTATCGCCGGGGTGATGAAGCATTCCCGGGCTATCACCGCCATCACCAATCCTACCGTAAATTCGTACAAAAGGCTGGTGCCGGGATATGAGGCTCCGGTATATATCGCCTGGTCTTACCGCAACCGCAGTCCCTTAATCCGCATCCCGGCCCGGCGGGGGATAGGTACCCGCATCGAAGTGCGCAGCCCCGACCCCACCTGCAATCCCTACCTGGGTCTGGCAGTGATTTTAAAGGCCGGTCTGGAAGGGATAAAAAACCGGGAAGAACCTCTGCCGCCTGTAGACAAAAACATATATGAGATGAACCTGGCGGATAGAAAACTCAACAATATCGAATCGCTGCCAGAGAATCTCTATGAAGCCATATCTGAGCTGAACCGCGACGAGGTGATCCAGCAGGCCCTGGGGCGTCATATTCACTCGCGCTTCTGTTATGCCAAGATTAAAGAATGGGAAACTTACAGTTCGCGGGTCTACGAGTGGGAAATCGAGGAGTATCTGGAGAAATTCTAGCAGAGGATAGTTGGGAACGGGTGACCCTTGGAAACCCCAGGTGTCACCCGTCTTTATTTGTCACCCTACATACGGCGCAACAGGCCCGCTACTTTGCCTGCTATTACGGCATGCGGAACTATGATAGGCTGCATGGTCCGGTTCTCCGGGCGCAGCTCCACATAACCATCATGCTTGAACAGCCTTTTTACCGTAGCCTCATCTTCCAACAAGGCCACCACGATCTCGCCGTTGCTGGCATCGGCTTGCTGACGGACAATCAGATAATCTCCGTCAAGAATACCGGCATCGACCATGCTGTCGCCCCTGACCTGTAAAAGGAAGTGCTGGCCGCTGCCGATCAACTCCATGGGTACCGGTATGAAAGCATCTATGTTCTGCTCGGCCAGAATCGGGACACCGGCTGCCACCTGTCCGATCAAGGGCAGTGATACTATCTGGGTGAGACTCTGTTCTTCCTGGGTCGGCACCGGAATAATAGCACGTGGTTTAGTAGGATCCTTGCGCAGATAGCCTTTTTCCTCCAACTGTACCAGATGGGCATGCACCGTTGAACTGGATTTCAAGCCAACCGCCTGGCCGATTTCACGCACCGAGGGAGGATATCCGGTATTCTTAATCTGGTTTCTGATGTAACCCAAAATCTGCTCTTGACGGGGTGTTAAATCCTCAGGCACTGGGAATCCCTCCCATCATGTTTGTCAACATTATAGCATACCCCGGCTGATAAAAACACATGTTCGCATGTATTTAACCGGCTGCGGGGAACTGATAAAATGGCTTTGGTCGTTTGTCACTGCCGACAGCCCGCCTATACAGACCAAAAACAATCGGGGGCGGCGTTTTCCAGACTTGACAAAAAACGTTGTCTGGCACCAGGGAACTGGGCTTCAATGATGTCCAACACCTGTTTGACTTCATCCCGCTTGGTCTGCCCGCTGGCCGGGCAGCGCGAAGCCATCACCGGCAGCTTAAGGGAGGCCGCGCATTTCTCAATATCCGCTTCGGCAACATAAACCAAGGGGCGAATAAGGGTAACATCCATTCGATCCAGGTAGGTTCTGGGCTTAAAGACATGGAATCGCCCTTCAAAAAGCATTGATAAAAAGAAGGTATGAACCGCATCATCCATGTGATGGCCTAAAGAAACCTTATTGCAGCCGATATCCCTGGCGATGCGGTTTAAGGCGCCGCGGCGCAGATTGGCGCACAGCGCGCAGGGGTTTTTTTCCCGTCTGTTTTCGAAAACGATACGGCCTATATGGGTGTGCTCCACCCACAATTCCAAACCCAATGATTCGCAATAATCGGCGACAGCCTGATGGTCCTCGCCCCAGCCCATATCCAGCATCACTGGAGAGATGGAGAAGTTCACCGGAGTGTATTTCTGCACCAGCGTGAGGAAGTACAGCATGGTCAAACTATCTTTGCCCCCGGAAATTCCGGCCAGAATTCGATCACCCTCCTCGATCAGGTTGTACTTCAGGCTGGCGTCGCGCACCTGTTTAAACATATGTTTAATCCGTCGCTGGCTCAATTGGCGGCACTCCCATTCCTGCAAATGGCAAAAGTTAAGCAAACACTTCTGCTGTCAAATATCCAACAACTCGTTTTTCCAGCTCGCTCTCCGGTGTTGATCATGTGCCGATCAAGCGAATAGCAAAGCAGTTTCCTGTTATGAAGCGAGTAAACTTGATAAAATGAATCATTGGCCTCAAATCTCTTTCATTACCATTAATTATATCCTAATATTACCAATATAAAAGCCTGGTTGGGTTAACAACCAGGCCGGACTCGTAATGGTTCTATACTGCGGCCGGAGCCGGTTCATAAGCTCGATTCAGCAATACCACGGGGTGCAGAACCTCGGCATTCCAATTGCTGCGCTTGCAGCCGAAGTTGAGCTGCATTATGCAGCTGGGGCAGCAGGTGGCCAGGATGTCAGCCCCGGTGGATGCCGCGTTGGACATCTTTTTGTCCAGGATTTGCATGGAAAGCTGGTGATGGGTGACCGAATAGGTTCCAGACCCGCCGCAGCAACTGGCTGCATGGGGCATTTCCACCAGCTCCACCCCGGGGATGCGGCGCAGCAATTCGCGGGGCTGCTC
>NZ_DCEA01000069.1:9483-22133 GCF_002316705.1 Syntrophomonas sp. UBA1041 | reverse complement strand
CAGGTGGCAGGGATCGTGGTAGGTGACCCGCCATTTCCGGTCGATCTTGACATCAACTTGAATATCTAGAACATCAACCAGGAAAACGGTTAGATCCATAACCCGGGCTGCGAATGCAGCGCCATCCTCCTGGTAGGAGGTGCCTTCCAGCACAAACTTCAGGTTCTTCTTGGAAAGGGTGGCCGAACAGGAACCGCAGTCAGTGACGATATAATCCACATTGAGTTTTTCAAACAGTTTGAGGTTGTGTATGGTCAATTGTCGGGCCACATCCATTTTGCCATTGGCAATATGAGGCAGGCCGCAGCATTTCAGGCCTTCAGGGATAAAAACCTCACAGCCGTTGCGGCTCAAGACGTTCACCGCTGCCTGAGCGATCTCGGGATTTAGAAAATCCGTGCCACAGCCCAGGAAATATCCCACCCGGTATCTGCTTTCACCCTGGGCCGGGGTGTATGCCGAAAGCTGACTGCGGGCCGAGTGGGGCGGAATATTATCCAGTATCTTTTCAGCATCTTTCAAGTCGCCCGGCAAGAGCCGGGTCAAACCGATATTGCGGGCCAGCTTCTGCAGCCCCAGCCGCTGGGCCAGACTGGCCACTTTAATAGACTGCTTCATCATCTCCGGTTTGGTCCAGAAGTTCCCGAACAAGAAGTCCTTGCCGCGGTTGGGGTTTTTATCGTTCAAATAGGCGCGTGCGGCCGCATTTAATTCATGTACATCGATGCCGGAGGGGCAATTTGCCGAACAGGTCTCACACATCAGGCACTGCCCCAGCTTCTCATAGACCTCGGGGCTGGGCTCGACCTTGCCGTCACGCAGCATCTGCACCATAAAGACGTGTCCACGCGGGGCGGCGCTCTCTATACCTATTTCACCAAACACCGGGCAAAGCTCCCGGCATTTGCCGCAGCGCACACATTTCATAATCTGTTCTTTTACTGGCGGCAGTTCTTTAAATTCCATATTAATCCTTCCTTCTAAATCTGGTCCTTGGCTTTAGAACAGCTTGCCAGGATTCATAATGCCTTTGGGATCGAAGGCGGCTTTTACCTTTTTCATATAATCAACCGCCGGGCCGTGTTCAAGCACCGCATAACCGCGTCGGGCGGCACCAACCCCGTGCTCGCCGGTAGTGGACCCGTTCATCTCTATGGCCAGCAGATGGATTTCATCTACCAGCTTTTTTACCAGTTCCACTTCTTCCGGGTTTTCAGGATTAATAACCGGAGCACAGTGCACATTGCCGTCTCCGATGTGGCCGTAATTAACCACTTGTATTCCGTATTTTTCACCCAGGGCACGGATGGCCCGCAGGACGTCGGCTACTTTTGATATAGGGACACTAATATCTTCTCCCGCAAAAATCCGGCTGCCGTCAGCTCTTACCCGGGCCGCGGCGGTGGCGGTGATACTGCGGCCTTCCCATAACTCCGCCATGCGTTTCTTTTCAGTGGACCATTCCACCTGGCGCGCCCGGCGGCCGGCCACTTCTTTTATAATCTGGCCTTCATATTCCACCCCGGGCGGGTTGCCGTCCACTTCAAACAGCAGTATGGCTTCGGCCTCAGGCAAGTTGATGTGCGGTTTGAAATCGTTTACCGCCTTGATGGCAGAACCGTCCAGTATCTCTATCCCCGAAGGCAAAACTCCGGCTTGATACACTTCCAATACGGTGGCCGGGGCGTCATCTAAATGGTCGAACACCGCCATGGCAATGCCCCGCGCTTTGGGACGGGGGAAACAGCGCAGGCGAATCTGGGTGACAATCCCCAGAACCCCTTCAGAACCGACCATCAATTTGGTAAGGTTTAAACCCGAAACATTTTTGATGCAGCGGGCCTGCTGACCACCGGTTATGATTACATCACCGGTGGGGGTGACCACTTCCAATCCCAGAACATAGGGCTCAGTGGTCCAATACTTGACGGCTCGCAGACCGGAGGCGTTATTGGCCACCATGCCGCCGATGGTACACATTTTGCTGCTGCCCGGATCGGGCGGAAAGAACAGATTAAATTTGGCCAATTCGTCATTCAGGTCAGCATGTATAACCCCGGGGCGAACCACTACCTGCATGTTGTTCACATCGATCTCCACAATCTCTCTCCAGCGGGAAAGATCTATTACAATGCCGCCTTCGACGGCTACACACCCTCCGGTTTCGCCGGTACCGGCCCCGCGGGGGATGATATTGACATCATTCTCATAAGCCAAACGCACCACTTTTTGCACCTCTGCAGTCGATGCCGGCAGGACTACGGCTGTGGGCGTCACCGGTTGCAGTTTGGTGAGAAAGGAACTGTCGTAAGAATAATACATTAAATCCAGGTCATCGATCAGCACTTTATCCCGACCCAGCATTTTAACCAATTCTTTCTTGATATCGGCGTTATTCATATATTTCCTCCTAAAGCGGCATCACCTGATGTCGAATTTCCAGCCTATTATATCATAAAGGACACCCCTTAAGGGTCACTTTTTGGCCTCAAGACAATTTGAACGGTCATGTATACAATGACGATTCACCGGTGTTTTGGGCACTGACAATCAGGGCTAGACATCCTTACTTGATTTTCCTGATATAGAAGCATAAACTAATACCTATACATACCGGCTTTAACGGTAAATTCGGAAGGCGGCAGACTTCCGGCTGAAGGATGGTGGATCGTTTTGAAGCATCGCTTGGCTTATGGCAAAGAATGGCTGGAAGTTGATATTCCAGACCAAAATCTAGCAGCCATTCTGAAACCGGGATCCAGTAAGGAAACGCCGGCAAATGTCCAAGACAATAATACTATAATCCGTCAGGCCTTGAACCATCCCGTAGGCAGCCAGACCATCGGGGAAATAATCAAGCGCAAATCAGCCCGGAGCGCAGTTGTGATTGTAAACGATATCACCCGGCCCACCCCGTACCGGTGGATGCTGCCCCCGCTGTTGGAAGCCATCGAAGCGGGGGGGATACCCCCGGAGCAAATCAAGCTGGTCATCGCCCTGGGTATTCACCGGCCCCATACCCGTGAAGAAAACCGGCAGATATTCGGCACAGATATCTGTGCCCGCTACCAGGTGATAAATCATGATTGTGACGGCAACTTATCCAGCCTGGGCCGGTTGTCAAACGGCTGGGATCTGCTTATAAACCGCGATGTGGCCGAAGCCGACTTGCTGATCTCAACCGGTGTGGTGGAACTGCATTATTTTGCGGGCTGGTCCGGCGGGCGCAAGTCAATTCTCCCCGGGGTAGCGGCCCGTTCGCTTATCGAGGCCAATCATCGCATGATGGACGATCCCCGGGCCTGCCTGGGCAATTATACTGATAATCCAGTCAACGATCTGATGCTGGAAGCTGCCCGGACAGCAGGGCTGGACTTCATCCTGAACGTAGTGACGGCTGGAAAAGAGGAGATCATATACGCAGCTGCCGGAGATGTCTATCAAGCCTGGCTGGAGGCGGTCAAATACGCCGAGGCCGGCAATCTGGTTCATATAGAGAAGCCCGTCGATGTGGTCATCGCTTCCTGCGGGGGCTTTCCCAAGGACATAAACGTATACCAGTCCCAGAAGGCCCTGGATGCGGCGGTTCAGGCGGTCAAACCGGGCGGCACCATCATCTGGGTGGCGGAATGCCGGGAAGGAATGGGTGAAGATACCTTTGCTGAATGGATTGCCGACGCGGGGTGCCCGGAGGACATTGAAAAGCGTTTTTTTGAAGGTTTTGAGCTGGGTGGGCATAAAGCTTTTGCCATCTGCCGTATCCTGAAAAAGGCGGATATCCTCATGGTAAGCAGCTTGCCTGGCGATATGGTCAAGGCCATGTTCGTCACCCCCTGTCCTGATTTGTCTCAAGCCCTGAATATGGCCCGGCAAAAACACGGCCCCGGCATGTCGGTAATTATTATGCCACAGGCGCCGCGCATTGCGGTCAGGCAGGCCGGGCAAGCATAAATCCCCGGTCAAACCAATAAAATATTAATAAAGATGCCGCCCGTATGGGGACTGGCACCAACTCAAAGGGGAATACGATGCATCAGGATATTCGCGATATTATACCCGCTGACCATGTAAAGTACGATGAACCCATGTCTCTGCACACCACCTTTCAAATCGGAGGTCCGGCTGATATTCTGGTGATCCCCTCCACAGCGGAGGAGATCATAAATGTTTTGCGATATTGCCGGGAGCAGAAACTACCACTATTCGTATTCGGACTGGGGAGCAATATCCTGGTCCGCGACAAAGGCATACGCGGGGTGGTCATGAAACTGGGCCAAGGGTTAAAAACCATCCGCATTCAGGACCGGCAGGTGTACGCGGAGGCGGGGGTACAGATAGCCGAGCTTTGCCGGGTGGTGGCTCGAGAGGGCTTAAGCGGTCTGGAGTTCGCCGAAGGCATACCGGGCAGTTTGGGCGGGGCCGTGGTGATGAATGCCGGCGCATATAATGGTGAAATGAAAGATGTACTCACCTCGGTAAGGGCGGTAGATCTCAATGGAACGCGCTATGACTTTGATGCAGAACAGCTGCAGTTGGGCTATCGCAGCAGTATATTGCAGGCGGGGGAATATATCGTGCTATCCGCTGCATTAAAACTCAAACCGGCCGACCCGGAGGCCATTCAAGCCACCATGAGGGACTATGCCCAGCGCCGCAGCGATAAGCAGCCCCTGGATCTCCCCAGCGCGGGCAGCACCTTTAAAAGACCCAGCGGTTATTTTGTAGGGCCGCTTTTGGAGCAGCTGGGACTAAAAGGATTCCAGATCGGCGGCGCCCAGGTGTCCACCAAACATGCCGGCTTTATCGTCAATACCGGCAATGCCAGGGCTGCTGATGTATTGGATTTGATCGAACATATTCAAGAAACCGCCAGGGGTAGTCTGGGCATCGATTTGCATCCTGAAGTTAAACTGGTGGGCGAAGAATAAACCGAGGCAAGATTGATAGCGGAACGGCGATGAATTCATCGCCCTTTTAACTTTGCGGGGTCGATTGCCATGCAGGTGCTGTTGTGTGCCATCAATGCTAAATATATCCATTCCAATTTGGCGGTCCTGTATTTGCGTCAGGCCGCCCTGAGGGCAGGCTTTGACAGCGTAATCCGCGAATTCAGCATCAATGAACCGATCGGCTATATCCTTTCCGAATTGCATCGACACCGCCCCGATGTGGTGGCTTTTTCCTGCTATATCTGGAACATAGAAATGGTTTTGAAGCTCAGCGACGATATCAAAAAAATCAACCCGCAATGTGCGGTCATTTTAGGCGGGCCGGAAGTCAGCTTTTGCGCTGAGGAGATCCAGGCCGCTCATCCTAGCGTCGACTATGTGATCAGCGGGGAAGGGGAGGCGGTGTGGCCGCTGTTGCTAGCTGCTTTGCAGCAGGGCGAGATTCATCCCCGCCTGCCCGGAGTCGCTTTCCGGGTGGGACAAATCCCGGTAAGCCAGGATTCATCACCGCTGGTGGCTCCCCTGGATGAGCTGCCTTACCCTTATGAAGGCATGGATCAGATCCAGAAGCAGATCCTCTATTACGAAAGCTCCCGGGGCTGCCCGTTTAAATGCAGTTATTGTATTTCTTCCCTGCAAAGCGGGGTGCGTTTCATGTCCCTGCATAGGGTAAAGACTGATTTAGAGCATATGAATGCCCTTAAACCCTTGGAAATCAAGTTTGTCGACCGCACCTTCAATTGTGATCAGACCCGGGCCCAGACCATTATGGAATTCATAACGGGGTTGCCCGGACAAACCCGCTACCATATGGAAATCTCCCCCCAGCTGCTCAATGAATCCTTTTTAAATTATTTGGAAAAACTCCCCCAACAGCGCTTTGCTTTTGAAATCGGGGTGCAGTCCACCCACGGCCCGACCCTGAAAGCGATAAACCGGCCGGGGGACTGGGACAAAATCTCAACTTATATTCGGCGCCTGCGCCGGGCAGACAATATCCACCTGCATCTGGATCTGATCGCCGGACTTCCTGAAGAAAGCTACTCCACTTTCAAGACCGCGTTTAATCAGGTTTATAAATTAAAACCGCATCACCTGCAGCTGGGTTTTCTTAAGATGCTCCCTGGAACCAGGATGCGCCTGGAGGCTGAAAACGGCCACTACCAGTTTCAGAGCCATCCCCCTTATGAGGTTTTATCTTCAAGCTGGCTATCTTATGAAGAAATGGTCTTACTGCATCACATCGAAGACGTCCTGGAAAAATACTATAATGCGGGTCTGGCCCAAGCAACACTGGAGGAAATCATTACCCGCCGTTATGATAACGATGCCTTCAGTTTTTGGGAAGATCTGGCCGCTTACTGGTATCAAGAGGGCCATTATGGGATTGGGGTGAGTCCGGCGGAGCGCTACGGCATAATCAAACGGTTTCTGGACCGTGAGTACCCTGAATCAAGAGAACAACATCATGATTGGCTCAAATTTGACTTATTAAGGGACCGTCTATCTTTTAACCTGCCCGCCGGCTTTCACAGCAGCCCCGATGGTTCGGAAACCCTGAACAAATTACTTAAACAAAGCGGCTTCATCGAACAATACCTGCCGGAATTCGAAGGGCAATCGATTCGCGAGATTAAAAAGCGGGCCATATTGGAGCATTTTAAATACCTGCCCCAAAGCCGGGAGACTGCGCCCCATCCCGGGCTGCTGCTTTTCGTATATCCGGAAAAAGGCCAGCCCGCCCGCAGAGTAGAGGAGGTCGGCCTGGCGGAGTGAATTCAGAGTAATGATTTATACTTTACGGCGCGATTATCCAGGGGAACTGAAGAATCGCTTCGCATAACCTGCCAAGCGCCATGTATACAGTGTTTTTCCATGGCAGCCCCTTGACTATGACGGCTTTTGGTTTAGTCTATATAAATAGGATTATATAGGATTACAAAAGTAAATTTGGGAGGCAGTTATGACAAAAAAAACCCGTGTAGCCATCGTAGGATATGGAAATATCGGCCGCTATGCCGTGGAAACCCTAAAATGCACCCCTGATATGGAACTGGCCGGAGTAGTGCGCAGATCCTCTTCTCTGAACGAACCCGCACCGCCAGAACTGGCGGACGTACCGGTGGTGGACAACATCACCAAACTTGACGGGGTCAAGGTCGCCCTGCTGTGCACCCCCACCAGATCAGTGCCCGAATACGCCCCGGACATTCTGAAGCTGGGCATCAATACCGTGGACAGCTATGACATCCATGGCCAATTAGCCGGCCTGCGCCGGGAATTGGACGCCGTAGCCAAAGCCCATGGCACAGTAGCGGTGGTCTCAGCAGGCTGGGATCCGGGGTCTGATTCTATGGTGCGCTGTATGTTTGAATTTATGGCGCCTAAAGGCATAACCTACACCAATTTCGGGCCGGGAATGAGCATGGGCCACTCGGTGGCGGTGAAATCAGTTCCCGGGGTAGAAAACGCCCTGTCCATGACCATTCCTCTTGGAACCGGGGTGCACCGCCGCATGGTTTATGTACAGACCTCGGTAGGTCAGGACTTTGAGACTATTAAACAGGTCATCAAAAACGATCCATATTTTATTAAAGACGAAACTCATGTTTTCCAGGTTGATGATGTCGATCAGCTCATCGATATGGGCCATGGGGTGGAAATGGAGCGCAAAGGCGTCTCCGGCCAGTCTCATAATCAGTTGCTGAAACTGGAGATGCACATCAATAATCCGGCCCTGACCGCACAGATCATGGTGGCTTCAGCCCGGGCCACATTGAAGCAGAACCCGGGCGCCTATACCATGATTCAGATACCCATTATCGACTATATGTACGGTGATGAAGAAGAGATCATCAGCCGCTTCATATAAATATACCAGGCCTCATCCACAGGGGGGCGATATGCCGGGGGAATTGTTGTCTCATTGGCTCATGGCTACCTGGCCTCAGTAAAGTCCAATTTATGAAATGCATAAAAAGCCGGGCTTAAAGGCCCCGGCTTTTTCGCTGTTTATCTAAAATATACCCTGTTCTGTTATAATATTGCTAGTATTTTACATGAAAAGAGATATTGGTTTTGCACGACGATTCAGATCAGCCCTCCATAATCCCGGATGACACGGATGAAGAATACGGCAGATTTCGGCAGCGCTCGCCTCTGTTAAGAGTGATAGCTGCCTTGGTAGTGATAGGATTTCTGCTTCTGGCCCTGCCCAATATTTCCCGACTCCTGGATTCAAATCCCCGGCTTAGCCAGGACCCGGCCTTAAACCGGGATCCGGTCGCATCGGCGGCCCGTCCGGCCATTGTGTCCATAGAGGCGCAGACTCAGGATGGCTTGGGGATCACGGTAAAAAGGGGAACCGGCTTCAACATCAGTGAAGATGGACTGATCATCACCAACCAGCATGTGGTATCCGGGGCTGCTGTGGTGAGCGTCGTTTTTATCGACGGCAAAAAATACTTTAGCAAAGACTGGGTGCAGGTCGGGGATACCGATCTGGCGGTGGTGGACATTGAGGCTCAGAACCTGCCCTGCTTAAGGCTAAACTACAGCGCTCCGCAAGCAGACCAGGCCGTGGTTGTAATCGGAAATCCTTTGAACATGGAACGACTGATCCAAAAGGGCGCCATAAGCGATGTCAGCATTCCGGCTAAAGGCAAAGGCCTCGCCTATATCGAGATTCTCGTCACCGCGGCTCCCGGACTAAGCGGCAGTCCGGTAATTGATGGATCAGGCCAGGTAATAGCGGTGGTTTATGCCGCCAGAAAACATGATCAGTCCGGTCAGAATACCACTGCGCTGGCCATACCGCTCAGTGCGGTGCAAGACGATTTGCACCAGGCCCTGCTCCAGCTGCGATAAGCTTAACCGCCTATGGTTTATCGCGAATGACGGTTACTGAAGTGGAGTCAAACATGGCGAAAACCTCGTCGCCTTTATTAAGATTCATATCTTTGGCGGCATTGGCGGTGATGGTGGCGGTTACCAACTGGTCTCCGATATCAATCTGAACTTCTGTCATATCCTGGCCTTGTTTTACAGTCATTATTTTTCCCACCAGTTTATTGGCATCACTCATGCGCATAAATAATAGCTCCTTTTTGTCTTTAGTTTTGATTAGTATGTGCAAATCGAAAAGAAACCAACAAACACCTTGAGCTACTTGTCAACAGAGGGCAGGAAAGGTATATAAGCTAATGTTTATCTCGTATTATATTGTTATATAAGCTATTCTGTCGTTTTAAGCCTATTATTATAAATATATGTTTAAATAAGTTCTGACTTAATATTTCTGTCAATCCGACCCGCTGCCAATCGTGTTGTGATAACTTCACCCCAGTTTGCGGACAATATGGTAAACTGCAGATAGTGTTTGTGTTGACAGGATTTTCCCTGGTTTAAACTGGATTTTCGGGTGATAATTTTGCATATCAAAACTGCCTATTGGGCCGGACTTAAACGTTCTTATACAGTTGTCAAATTGTTTGTCGATATCTTTTGGGCATTTTACTCGCTGCGCTTCAAGAAAATTGTTCACAGACCGGAATGGGTGGAGGAACAGCGGCGGCTTTTATACGCTTCTCAGGCTCGTTACTTCAGAGTAACCGCAGTCGAATTGGGAGGACTGTTGATTAAGCTGGGGCAATTCCTCAGCACCAGGGTCGATATCCTTCCTCAAGCTTCGATTCAGGAATTGGCCGGCCTTCAGGATGAGGTGGCCGAGGTGCCTTTTGAAGAAATACGTATCCAGGCTGAAAGTGAATTAAAACAGCCCCTGAACTCTGTTTTCGCACACTTCGACCCACAACCCCTGGCATCAGCGTCTCTGGGACAGGTTCATACCGCCTTCCTGGCGGACGGCAGAAAAGCCGCGGTTAAAATTCAGCGCCCCGGCATCGATGAACTGGTTGAAATCGATTTGAAATCCATCCGCAAAGTAGTGGAATTTATTAAAAGATTCACGGAGTGGCAGCGATTTATCGATTTAGACGCTATTTACGAGGAATTTGCCGAAACCCTCAGAGCAGAACTGGATTATATACAGGAAGGGCACAACGCTGAAACCGTTGCCGCCAACAGTAAAGAAGATCATCTTTTTGCGGCTCCGGCCATCTACTGGGAATATACTTCCCGGCGGATTTTAACCATGGAATTCATGGAAGGCATTAAAATCACCGAACATGCGCAGATTGCTGCGGCGGGGTTGGACCGCAAGAAGATTGCGGCCCAGTTGCTGGGCATTTATGTACGCCAGATATTAATCGACGGCTTTTATCATGCCGACCCTCATCCCGGCAACCTCTTTGTTACTCCCGGCGGAGTAGTTGTCATGGTCGATTTTGGAATGGTCGGTACGGTATCGGGTGAAATGCGTCCTCTATTGGTGGAACTGGTTTTGGCCATCACCCGGCGCGACTATTTTGCGGTGGTCGAGCAGCTAAAAAGACTGGGATTTTTGCGTCGTGATACAGACAATATGCTCCTGGTTCGAGCGGTATCCATATTTCTGGAGCATACCCTGGGAAGCGGGCAGGAAATCAATCAAACCGATCTGCAGGATTTCCTCAAGGATTTGGAACGCCTGCTTTACGAACAGCCTTTTCAGATTCCGGCCCGCTTTACCTTCCTGGGCCGGGCATTGGGTACATTGTACGGCATTTGCGTAGATTTGGATCCCGATATAAACTTTGTTGAAGTATCACGTCCTTATGTCGATAAATTCCTGGGCAGTGAGAATACGGTTTATACCATTGCCTTCGACAAGGCCCGGGGCCTGGCCAAAGCAATGATTGATATTCCCGGTTTGCTGGAACGTGTGCTTATCAAAGCGGAGCGCGGTGACCTGCATATTAAAATGGACGCCCCCGATTTTAAAGAGAGCATGGCAGAGAATACCCGGGCTATGATTTCCCTGGGATGGGCTCTGGTTTTTGGTTTTATATTGCTGGCTTCTACTTATTTACTCACTCAGCAGTATCTATGGGAGGCCCGCATAGGAGCCGGGCTGTCTTTGCTGTCTCTGTTCTTCATGATCTTAAGCCGGCGCAAACCGGGTAGGCGAAAGGCCCCGCACCCGCCTATTCTGGTTCGCCGCGGCCCGGAATAAGGAGGAGGGCGATGTCAGAGAGATTTGTTCCCGAAGAACTGCAGAGATTATCAAAAGGAAAGATTGCCAGGCTGCCGCCTTGTGTACAATTGCTTCAAGGTAATCCCTTAGAGGTGGACGCAGGCCAAAAAGTGACCCATCTCTTCCCGGTCTCAGAACAGTTTACTAATGCGGTGGGCTCTATGCAGGGCGGCTTTATTACCGCCGCCTTCGACAATGTGTTTGGCCATCTGGGCTACATGATTTCCGCAGGCAGACAGATCGCTACCCTGGATATCAATACTACTTTTATCCGCCCCGTATTCCCCGGAGATCAGCTGCGGATAACCGTACACCTCAAGCATTGCGGCAAAACCGTAGCATATATGGAAGGGGAGGCCGTAAATTCTGAAGGCCATACCATTGCCTGCGCCCAGACCCATATAATTTTTTTAAATGAATAAATCAGTTTATTATTACTGTTTATTCAAGACGACCCCAGGCTTGGAATAGTAATTATCATATCATTTCGTTGAGTTAAGCGAAATGATTGTCAATTTTAAGATAATTTCCTCATGTCTAGGGCCATAAACATATATTTAGTAGTTTCATAGCTTATTTAGCGGAATTTTAGTTTTCTTCTAAACATTTGTTAGGCATATGGTTAAAGTACTTTGACATATGGCTGCTTTAAAGAAAACTACATATTTAAGAGGTGCTGTGCAATAACTGTGGAAACTATAAATACATGCTGATGAAAACTGCCTGCCCAGTACAAGTGAGGAGGATGTAATATGCTTTTTGAACCTATTAAAATCCACAACCTGATGATTAAAAACCGCATCGTTATGCCGGGATTTCATTTGAACTACGCCCAGGAGGGAGCCGTCACCGAAAAACTGATCAATTTCTATGAGGCCCGTTCCAAAGGTGGAACCGGACTGATAATGATTGGCGGGGCTGCGATTGAACCCAACGGGGTTTTCGCGGGTTGGATTTCTATGCATGAAGACGGTCTTATACCGGGACATAAGCGCTTGACCGATGCGGTGAAATCCCATGGCGCCCGGATCGGCCTGCAATTGTTGCAGCAAGGCCGCTACTCGGCCGGTTTTACTGAAGGAAAAGACGTTTTTGCACCTTCGGCGGTGCGCTCGCGAATGACCGGGTGTATACCCCGGGAGTTGACCCGGGAAGAGATTCAAAAAGTGATAATGGATTTCGGCGCTGCCGCCAGGCGCGCACGGGAAGCCGGCTATGACCTGGTCGAAATCAGTAGCTCAGCGGGATATATCATCAATCAATTTCTGTCGCCTTTTACCAATCTGCGCCAGGATGAATATGGAGGTTCCCTGCCGAATAGGATGCGTTTTGGCCTGGAGGTCATCGCCGAGGTACGCCGTCAGGTGGGCCCGGATTATCCAATCAGTGTGCGTCTGGGTGGCCAGGATTATATAGAAGGGGGGGCCACCTGGCAGGATGTGCAGGTCTTTGCGAAAGAGCTGGAAAAAGCCAGCGTAAACCTCTTCAATGTTACCGGGGGATGGCATGAAACCGCCATCCCGCAGTTGAACGGAGATGTCCCGGCCGGTGCTTACAGCTATTTAGCG
>NZ_DCEA01000069.1:9032-9346 GCF_002316705.1 Syntrophomonas sp. UBA1041 | reverse complement strand
GGGTGCTTACAGCTATTTAGCGGGTAAGATTAAAAGCCAGGTAGCAGTGCCGGTGGTAGCCAGCAATCGCATTGCTTCCCCCCGGATTGCCGAGCAGGTGCTTTTAGCAGGAAAGGCCGACATGGTTTCAGTGGCCCGCGGCCTCCTGGCTGATCCGGAGTGGCCCGAGAAGGCTCGAAAAGGCCATAAGCCCCTCAGGAAGTGCATTGCCTGCATGCTGTGCCTGGATCAAATATTCAAACGCCAGCCGGTGATATGCGCGGTTAATCCGCTTTGCGGCGACGATAACCAGGTGATACCGGCTGCAGAGATCA
>NZ_DCEA01000069.1:0-8825 GCF_002316705.1 Syntrophomonas sp. UBA1041 | reverse complement strand
TTTTCCCACACGGTAACCTGGTGATACCGGCTGCAGAGATCAAACGGAAAATACTGGTGGTCGGGGCCGGCCCGGCCGGACTGGAAGCGGCCTGTACCCTGGCAGAGCGGGGGCACCAGGTTACCGTGTGGGAAAAGCAAGAGGCTATTGGGGGACAGTGGCGTTTGGCGGCAGTCCCGCCGGGAAAAGCCGACTTTTTGCCTCTATTAAGCTATTATGAAGAACGTATGGCTCAAGCCGGAGTGGAATTGATATTGGGCAAGCCCGCCACCCCTGAAGAAACCCTGGCCCGGGGGGCAGATGCGGTGATTATTGCCAGCGGAGCCCAGCCGGTGAGCGAAGTGCCTTTTCCCTGTGAGACGGTCCGGGTTTTGCAGGCCTGGGAAGTGCTGGCCGGGGCTCCGGTAGAAGGTTCCAACATATTGGTGGTCGGCGGGGGCTCGGTAGGCTGTGAGACTGCCTTATACCTGGCTGAACAGGGCGCCCTGGATGCGGATACTGCCAAATTCATGCTCATCCACGAGGCGGAACCGCCCGATGAGATCCGAAAACTGTTGCTGACCGGGAGTTATAAAATTACTATCGTAGAACAACAAAAGAGTCTGGCTCGTGACATGAACAATGCCACCCGCTGGCTGCTGCTCAAAAATCTTGATATGTTCGGGGTAAACATTTACACTCAAGCTTCTGTTGAGGGAGTCTCCGCATCAGGTGCGACACTGCGGCAAGACGATGCTCCGCTGACTATTAAAGCCGACACGGTCGTCCTGGCGTTGGGGGCCAGGGCAGACAACGCCTTATATGAAGCCCTGACCGGTCAGCCTGATGTTTACCTGTTGGGAGACGCCCGGCGTCCCGGAAAGGTTCATGAGGCCATACATGAGGCCCACAAGCTGGCCTGCAGTCTATGAGCCTGCCATACAAAGATTATGGAATGGATAGGGGACAATAGTATGAAAAATATGCAGTTTGCGATACTGGGGCTGGGCCGTTTCGGTTTCAGCCTGGTCAAGGAGCTGAGCCGCATGGGGTTGGATGTCCTGGCGGTGGATTCTGATCCTAACAAGGTTAATCTGGCCCGCGACATCGCTACCTACGCGGTGGAGGCTGACAGCACTGATGAACAGGTCTTAAAAACCCTGGGAATACGCAATTTTGACGTAGTGGTGGTGGCTATCGGAGAGAACGTACAGTCCAATATTCTGACCACCATTTTGCTCAAAGACATGGAAGTTCCCATGGTAGTCTCCAAAGCCCAAAACCACCTGCATGGCCGGGTACTCGAAAAGATCGGCACCGACCTGGTCGTCTATCCGGAGCGGGACATGGCGATTCGGGTGGCCCAGTCACTCTTGACCAAAAGCGTACTTGATCATATTAACCTGTCCAGTGAATACAGTATTCTGGAGATCATTACCCCTGCTTTGTTTGTCGGTAAGACCCTCCAGGAGAGCAATATCCGGGAAAAGCATAATGTTAATATTATCGCCATTAAACGCGGGGAAGAGATCATTGTTAATCCCACCTCCAACCAGACCGTCCTTGCCAACGATATCCTGGTGGTTCTAGGTAAAAACATTTATCTCGATAAACTCAGCGATCTTTAGCAGTAATAGTTCGGAGGATATGGATGGGCAGTTTTCGTTTGAGTCCGCCGCAGGTGGTAGCAGGCGGTTTCATTCTGCTAATAATACTGGGCAGCCTGCTATTAGCCACCCCCTGGGCCACGGCCAACGGTGAAAGCGATGGGCTGACAGCCGTCTTTACCGCTACTTCGGCGGTCTGTGTCACCGGTTTGATAGTGGAAGACACCGCCACTTACTGGAGTTTTTTTGGGCAGGTTGTCATCATGCTTTTGATGCAGTTAGGCGGTTTGAGCATTATGGCCATGGCTACCTTTTATGCGCTCTTGTTTGGGAAACGCATCGCCTTGCGGCAGCGAATGTTCATGCAAGCCGCCATTAACAAATCTTCGCCGGGAGGAATAGTCAGCCTTTTCCGCTATCTGATTATTTTTAGCCTGGGGATTGAGCTGGCCGGAGCTTTGCTTTTGACTTTGCATTGGATCCCTCAAATGGGCTTTACCAAGGCGCTTTATTTCGGATTGTTCCACTCCATTTCCGCGTTTAACAACGGCGGCTTTGATTTGTTCGGCAATTTTGCCAGTTTGTCCGGCTTCAGAACCGACGCCCTGACAAATTTGGTTATTTCCATCCTCATCATTGCGGGAGGACTGGGTTTTGTAGTCATCGCTGAAATCATCAGCTTTAGAAGCCGCGGTCGCTTCTCCCTGCACAGCAAGATCGTGCTCTCCACCACTGCAGTGTTGCTGCTCCTGGGAACTCTCTTCATATTGGTGGCAGAATACAATCATGCTTTGCAGGAATTATCTTTCCCCGGCAAGGTGTTGACCGCCTACTTTCACTCCGTAACCCGCACCGCCGGTTTTGTGACTATGGATATCACCACCCTTTTTCAAGGCACCCAGTTCTTAATGATCCTCTTGATGTTCATCGGCGGTTCTCCGGGCTCCACCGCAGGCGGGATGAAAACCGTGACTTTTACCGTGGTTTGGGCGGCCATACTCAGCCAGATGCAGGGTAAAAAGGATGTCGAAATCTTCAGAAGGCGCATTCCTCAGCAGGACGTTATCCGGGCTCTGGCTATTATCGCCATGTCCGGTTTTTATGTCTGTGCCAGCATTCTGCTGCTTACCTTTATACAAGGAGCCGATAGCCTGAACAAAATCGTTTTTGAGGTGGTTTCCGCCTTTGCTACGGTGGGGCTGTCATTGAACTACACTCCGGAGTTGAACACTCTGGGCAGGCTAATGATCATTCTTACCATGTTTGTTGGCAGGGTGGGGCCCTTGACTCTGGCGGTGGCATTTGCTCAAAAAGAACGGCAGGTTGATATTCGCTACGCCGAGGAAGAAGTCATGATCGGTTGAGCCAGGCAAGCAGGGACGGTGACAAAAAGGACTGTCCAGGACCACTGTGGTCATGCCTCCGGCTCCAGCAGGGAGAGAGCAGCTACAGAAAATGCCCTAATCGCAATCACTAGCGGCTATAAGGCCATGACCGTTAATTATGCTCGAATCATATCGCTAAAACCGGATAAACGCTTAAATAAAGTCATAGGCCTGGACCAGATCGTTTAGCTGGTATTTTAGAGCGGGGCGGTAGAGGATAGTTTTCTCTGCTTGGCTGGGCACGCGGTGCACGTAAAAAAGCAGAGCGAGCGACGGAAGCGAAGAACAAGACGCGCAATAGGCCCGCGATTGAGGCGTACAAATAGTACGTTGATTGAGCGGACCTATTGAGCAACGCAGTTATTCGTTTTTGTCGACGATCTGAGCTGAGCGGTTTTGCCGCTCAGTTACGCAATCATATGGAAATCTAATGAAAACCGGAGTTGACGACCTTCACTATAGGAGGTTTCACCCGGCGCCTCTTCCTTATTATCCGACCTGGGTGGATAGGAAAACAGGCAGCGTCATATGACCGACCTGTTCCTGAAGCTCTTCGATTTCATCTATATGGCGGTCTTCATCGTTCAGGATTTGTTGCAGTATTTCCCGAGTGGCGTAATCATTTACGTCTCCCGCCAACTTTATGGCCTGATTATAAGCCGCAATGGCTCCTGCTTCTGCCAGACGGTCGTTTTCAAGCTGTTTGGGAATCTCACTGCCGATATGGATATCTTTGAGCTGACTCACGATGGGCACGCCTTCGAGGAAAAGTATTCTCGAAATCAAGGTCTCGGCATGTTTCATTTCAGTAATAGCCCGCTTTTCAAATTGATCATGCAGTTTACCATAGCCCCAACTCGCACACATTTCAGAATGGACGATGTACTGGTTGATTGCGGTCAGTTCGTCGGCCAGCAGTGAATTCAAGGCTTCGATAAGCTTGGGATCTCCTTTCACGTCAAGTCCTCCCTTCTTATATCAAAAATACAAACAATTATAATTATACAATATCATCCAGCCGGGCTTGAGGCAAATGAATTGTACCATAATGTCAAATGGCGGCTTTGGCTACTCAGTACCCAGTGGTTTTGCTGTTCCTCTGCATCGCCGCTTACCAGTCCTTCTTCATGAATCAGTTGGGGGGTTAAACATTTTACCTGATATTCCGATGGCATCAGATTATTTGGAGGGAGTTTCGACATCATATTCCTGCCCCGGCAATGTTATTTCAACCCCCTGAGGCAAAAGCCACAACTCGATCATGCTTTTACAGCATGGGCACATGCCTTGGGCGAGCTTCTCCGGCTGGCAAACGCCAAGGATATTAATATTTACTGTCATCCCCATCGTTTCTTGGCCGTCTTGGTCGTGGCGATCTTCAGGCGGTTTTTCCCGCGGTTTGAGATGAAACTTAATGGGCGTGAACAAAGTCATGATTTTGGCCAAGACTTTTTTCAGTTTATGCGCAGGGTTTGAATCCGGTTTTTCAGGCCTGTGCGTCATCCCTGGTCGGAGTTCCGGCATCTTGTTGGTACCTCCCGTATTTTTAAAACCTGGGGTTTATTGTGCAAAATTAAACGGACTGTTCAATTGTCCTTAAAGAAATTCTCAATATCAACGCCCAGAATCTGTGATATTTTATACAAGTCGGTGGATTCAATCGATCGTCTATTTCTCTCTATGTTACTCAGCCATTGGGGTGTTCGCCCCATTTTACCGGCCACCCATTCCAGGGTTACGCCTTTGCTTTTTCGGATTCTTGCGATGTTCTGCCCAATTCTCAGCCATTCCCTCTTCCCCATGTTTTCACTCCCATGAAACAAAACGTTTAAGGATGGTCTTAGTATAAGGGAGAATATGGAAGCCGTCAACACATTTAGTTTAAAGATTTATTCTCTGCGTTTAAATTTGGTAAACTAGGTGCGAGGAGTGAGGCGGATGAGCTTAGGAGAAAGACTGCGATCAGCTCGAGAGGAAAAAGGTTGGAAGCAAACCTACGTGGCTAAGATATTGGGGATTACCAGCCAATCTTTATCCAACTACGAACGGGGAGACCGGGACCCGGATACCTCTTTGTTAGCCCGGTTGGCTGATTTGTATGAAGTGACCACAGACTATTTGCTCGGCCGTGACCAGATAGAAGTAAAAATGGAGATCGACCCGGAGGAAATAAAAACTGTGTACGACATGGACAAATTGGCCGAGGAACTCAGACAATCTTTGAACCAGGCCCTGGCTGAAGGGGTTTTGACGGAAGACCAGGCCAAACAAACTCTTGACATCGCCCGGCAGACCATGAAACTGATCATCGATTCGAAAAAAGGCCAATAGAAAGGACATAGATGGCGCCCAAAACCACTCTGCACACAACCCGGTCAGTGTTGTTACCGGAGGCATAGGCGGCGGAGCTGTGAGTTATATGAATACAGCCCAAGGGCGAAAATACCGGAATTCCTTAATCAATTCCGCAAGCGGACCAAGATTGAACCTAAGAACGCAGAATTAAAAAGAATCCATGAATCGGGCAAAGGCTACGGTCTATGAAGCATCCGCATTCAGGCCAAACTAACAGCTCTGGCACATAATTTAAAGCGGATAACCAAGCTGGTATCCGCTTTACAAGACCTGAATAATCATTTGGACAGTTGCTGCAGCGCCGATTATTGATTAACCGATCAGATTGGATCAGAAAATACGCAATCACAGTTTAAAAGACTACGTTTTCAGTGATCTCGGACCGTCCCCATTTGTCACCATCCCCGGTTACCTCTGTTCTAATTCAGGCTTATCTGAACCAGGTTACCTTTTGCTTCAATTCCGGGTCCAGACGGGGTGGGGCTTTGGGTATATATTCCGGGTACCCTATGGGTGTAACCGCAACGATCTCTTTGTCCTCTCCGATGGAAAGCAGCTCGCGCAAAAAGGCCTCCTCCTGCAAGGGTCCAGTCATCCAGCAACTCCCTAATCCTTCGGCACAGGCTGCCAGCAACAGGTTTTCAAAGGCCGCACATACCCCCTTCAGGTGCATTTTGCGCATCACATCTTTTTTCTGAACCGGAGCCAGAGCTATGATAACCAAAGGCGCCCCGAAAAAATTACGTACGTTGTTTAAATAGGCCTCGCGTTTGTCCGCTTCCATTTTAGCCGCCATGGGTTCATAAATGCGGGCCAGACTTTCGCCCATGGATTTGAGTTTGGCTCCGCTGACCACCACGAACTCCCATGATTGCGTATTCATTCCCGAAGGGGCCCAGTTGGCGGCATCAAGGATTCTGTAGACAAGGTCTTCAGGGACCCTATCGGGTTTGTACTTGCGCACCGCTCTGCGGTTTCGAATCACTTCATAAAACTCCATACCATCTACCTCCTTCTAGACTAGTATTCATTTTGCTCGGCAATGATATGCTTAACACCAATCCGCTCCTGTTGTCACAGGTGACAGGACGGCCTACAGCATCACTGGAAATAATGGGCCATAAACCTGCAGCCACAGCCGATTGGCCTCATAATAATTCTCATTCAATTCATGCTCAACCGCCTGGGAGGCAAGCTTAAAATCATCATTGGCGTAGGCGCCAAAGTCCTCTGTAGAGGGTAATTCCCGGTTGCTGCCCTGCGCATAGTATATTGCCTGGTTTTTTCTGCGGCCGGCCAGGTATTCCAGAAAGTCCCGCCCCATAATACCGTAATATCCGAAAGCTGTATCATTATTCTCCCATTCATCCATGAAGCTGACCACCAGGGTATCCAGGAGCATTCCGGAAATCGGCACATTGCGGGCAGCTCTCCAGGCTCTCATCATTCTGGCCAGGTGTTTGGTTTTACCGGTATATCGGAAATTTGAATCTTCAATGACTTCAATTTCCCGAAGCGGATTAAAAGTTGACCAGCCGGTCATATTGTTCAGGTCAGGATAAATATAACTTTTCTTTAAACCGGGAAACGCAGGTATGATTTCAAACTGCAGATTGTGCAGAGAGGGTATGATGATATGGCACTGGTCAGATAGCTTCACCATGGGAAAGGCTTCTTCTATCAGCTCCCGCACTTCCTTGATCAGTACCCGAGGCGCTTTTTGCTGCCAGACTTCGAGGCGCTTTTGCACCCGCTGAGGCATTTCGTATAAAATATTGATATTGGCTACGCCCTTGATGGCGGTACCTCTGCCATACGAACCGATAAAGCGGGCGTATCTCAGTTCGGATCTGTTGCCGTAATAAGTCTGGTTCAACTGCCTGGTTATAGTGCGAAAGGTTTCCATGATAAATTCCGTGTGTTCAACGGCCAAATTGTCCAGAAAGGCTTGAAACTTATCTGCAACAGTGGAGGCAACTCTTTTGTCCATCTAAAAACCCCCCGACCCTATTTATTTTTTACCATTTTAACACATCAAGCTGTCCTCCGGCTAAATGGTTAGGTAAGGATGCGCATAAACAGCGGCGGGGTTATCCGAAATTGATTTTATCAGGCAACGGCACAAATCGGCCTTCACCCCCTGGAGGGGCGGCGATAAGGCACCGGTACATATTCAACCGAGGGCATTTGGCGGGCCGGCTGGGGAAAGAGATCCATCAGCTCGTAGATGTAATCGGGCAGATTGCAGTTTACCGGCAGTCCCAGTTGGGACAGGGTAGAGCAGACCAGAGCGAAATCATGGGTCCAACGCCCTTCGCTCAGGATCTGGGCCAGATTTCTTGCCGCATCTTCATCCAAACGCGGCGTCATAACTTCCACAGCGGTCTCAAAGATCTGTGCAGTAGCCTTTTCCGCTACATCCGCGAGTATGATGGTTTCGTCATCTATGTCTTCAACCGGCTTCTCGCGTAAAACCCGGATGATCGAGCTGGCCGGAAACTGTCCGATCTGCGGATCTATCGGGCCTAGAACCGCGTTTTCATCAAGCAGGATTTCGTCAGCCGCCAGGGCTATCAAGGTGCCGCCGGACATAGCGTAATGAGGAATGATTGCGGTGACCTTGGCAGGGTGTTTTCTCAAGGCCCGGGCTATCTGTTCGGCCGCCAGGGCTATTCCGCCCGGGGTGTGCAGGATGATGTCGATGGGCATATCGTCCGGTGTCAGTCGAATCGCGCGCAAAACCTTCTCCGAGTCCTCCATGTCGATAAAGCGCCTCAACGGAATGCCCAAAAAACTGAGCGACTCCTGACGATGTATCAAGGTGATGACTCTGCTTTGGCGTTCCATCTCGATACGGCGCAGGAAGGCCAGCCGGGATGATAGAATGCGGCGTTGTTTGAGAACCGGAAGGAAGGCCATCAGCAAAAATACCAACCAGAAAAGTGAGCCTATATCGTACTGCACTGGTATCATCCTCCTTTATAATCAGAAAAAGCCGGCTAAAAAATCCTCCGGCACTATAATTTTACACTGTAAGCCGTACAAGTCAAGTATAACCCCGAAATTCGGCGATATTCTACAAGATAGCCACCCCTTTTAGGGTGATTGCTCAACACCATTTCCTGCATCCCAGTATCGGCCCATACTGATGTTTGAACTTTTGGGCTAAAATAATAGTATAGAAATACTGTATGCCTGTTTATTTATAACAATTTTCGCAACCCTTACCTATTTGCATTATTCACAGCCAAATGGGCCAAGGGTATTACTGTTATTGGGGCAGCCTGTTATGATGGTTCGCTGGAGGAGGGGAGTAAATAGCAGAGAGAAAGTCGTTGTTTGATAAGAGTGATCATCTGATTTACAATGTTGTTCAGTATTACTTTGAAGGAAGGGGTGTCGTTTTGAAAAACCTTACCCAAAGGGGACTGTGGAGTTCCCTGCTGAGTGTACCGTTTATTCTTTTACAGCCGGCCCTGGCCCTGGCCAGCGAAGCGGA